>JBLMXS010000309.1:0-5301 GCA_050257895.1 Thiohalocapsa sp. | reverse complement strand
CACCGTGCTCTGGCCGGACAGGCCGCACAGCTCGAGCGCCCACATGCCGACAAACGAGGCGACCATGAAGACGTTGAAATGCGCGAAGTTGATCAGCTCGAGAATGCCGTAGACGAGCGTGAATCCGAGCGCCAGCAGCGCATACATCGCGCCGAGGCTGAGGCCGTTGATGACCTGCTGCAGAAGGACGGGGTCGATCACTTTGGCGCCGTCAAAACCAGTTGGGCTCCCATTTCAGCTTGTCATCCCGGCGCAGGCCGGGATCCATTCCTGCAACGGTGCGACTGTAGGACCATGGATACCGGCCTGCGCCGGGATGACAAACAAGGAGCATGACCGATTCAGCGCGGTCACGAGGCCTGCGGCGCGATACCGATGTATTTGTATTGGCGGAGCACCTCGTCGGCCGGGTGTTTGGGGTCATGCTTGATCTGGAAGACGCTGATGACGCGGTTGGTGATGTCGCCGTTCTCGTCGAAGCTGACCTCGCCCTGCAATGTCTTGACGTGCGAGGTCTGGATGGCGTCGCGGACATTGGCGCGATTAACCTCCTTGCCGGAGGCGGCGACCCGCTTGATCGCATCGATGATGACGAGGGCGGCGTCATAGGCGGTGATCGAATAATTCTCCGGCTGCTGGCCGTATTTCTTGGCGAATTTCTCGACGAACGGCTTGGCGTCGGGGTTGTCGAGGATGTTCGGCGCCGCGATCGTCGCGTAGAGACCCTCGGCGGCCGGGAAGCCGGCCCCCTTGAGGATCTCGGCGCCGTAGACGCCGTCGCCGCCGGCGCGGATGATCTTGGGCAGGATCTCGGCCGACTGCTTCACCACCTTGACCCCGGCCTGCGCCACGCCGCCGTAATACAGCGCGTCGGGGTTCAACGACTTGATCTTGGTGAGGACGGTCGTGTAGTCGGCCTCCTTCGGGTTGAGCTGATCGCGCCCCAGCACCTTGATGCCGCGCTTCTCGGCCTGCTTCTGGAACGCATCGGCGATGCCGACGCCGTAGGCGCCGCTGTCGTCGAGCACGTAGACCGATTTGACGTGCAGCGTATCGGCGAAGAAGTTCGCCATGTTGGGGCCCTGAAAGGCGTCGGTCGTCACCGTGCGGAAGTAGATCGCCTTGCCGGCGGGCCGGTACTGCCCCTTGAATCTCGGATTGGTGATGTCGGGATTGGTCGAGGCCGGCGTCACCGTCGCTAGGTTGCCCTGGCTGAGAATCGGCGACATTGCCTTGCCGGAGCCGCTCATCTGCGGCCCGATCGCGGCGACGACGCTGCTGTCGGCGACCATCTTGCGGGCGTTGGTGGCGGCCTGCGCGGGGTCGTACTGGCCGGCCGTGGCGGTGCCGTCGTCGAGCACCATAGCGTTGAGCTTGTAGCCGCCGACGCCGCCCTGCGCATTGGCCTCGTCGATCGCCAAGAGGGCGCCGTCCTTGATCAGCTCCGCATCATGCGCATCGGCGCCGGTCAACGGCAGGCTGATCCCGATCGTCACGGTCTTGTCGGCGGCAATTGCTGCCGGCGCCGCGAGCGCCAGCACGGCCGCAGCCGACAGATTGAGGATGGCAGTGCGGCGAGACAGCATGATCGACCTCCCCTTACCTCTTGAACAAGGCGATTTCCGCAAGTTTCAGGCCAAAGCGCTCGCCGCCGCAAGCTCCGGTCACCCCGGCGGCTTCATCGCGACGTCGAGCATGACATTGGGCAGGATCTCGCGCAGCACGCCGCGCAACGTCGCCTCGTCGGCGGCGGTGGCGGCGGCCAGCAGGCGGCGGTTGCCGCGGCGCACGATACGGGCCGTCGCCCGCCCCTCGCGGCCGGGGCGGATCGTCGCGAAGACGTCGGCCGGCTCGATGCGCCGCAACGTGCGCTTCAGCGCCTGGAGGCCCTCGGCGGTCTCGACGTCGAGCGCCGGCGTCTCGGCGGGGTCCACCTCCTCGTCCTCGTCGACCGCGGCCTCGATCGCCTCGACCGCGCGATGCCGCGCCAGCGACTGGTAGACCGCGCGGCCGGCCTCGGTATCGATGCGCGACTGCAATTCCCAGCTCTCGCCGCGCGCCGACAGCTCGGTGATCAGCGCGAACAGGTCGTCGCAATCCTCTTCGTGGGTGCAGGTGAGAAAAGCGAGGCGCCCGTCGTGCTCGATGACGCGGTCGTCGTCCTCGGCGAAGCCGAGCTCGCTCAGCGCATTGTCGAGCGCGCGCCGGGAAGCGACGAGCAGCACCGTCACATGCAGCCGGTGACCAGTCTCCGTCGTCGAGTCGTTATCCGCCATCGCATCCCTTCGAGCGAACCCAATACAGGCACGGCGGGTCCCTGCGCAACCGGCAACAATCAGGTGAGCCGGCTCTCGCCGACGGCGCTGATCCGCACGTCGCGGTGGATGCCGACGTTCATCAGCAGGCCAAACCCGAGCAGCGCCGTGATCATCGCGGTGCCGCCGTAGGAAATCAGCGGCAGCGGCACCCCGACGACCGGGATCAGCCCCATCACCATCGCCGTATTGATGAACACATAGAGAAAGAAATTGACGGCAATCCCGAGCCCGAGCAGCCGGCCGAACTGGCTGCGGCTGCGCAAGGCGATCGCGAACGCGTAGGCGATCACCAGCGTGTAGAGAAGGAGCAGCCCGACCCCGCCGACCAGCCCGAACTCCTCGGCGATCATCGTGAAGATGAAGTCGGTCTGCTTTTCCGGCAGAAAGCTCAGATGGCTTTGCGTACCGAGCAGGAAGCCCTTGCCGAACACGCCGCCCGAGCCGAGCGCGATCTTCGATTGCAGGATGTGGTAGCCCGCGCCGAGCGGGTCGCGGTCCGGGTCGAGAAAGGTGTAGAGCCGGCTCTTCTGGTAGTCGCGCAGGAAAGACCAGCCGACCGGCGCCGCCGCCATCGCCATCAGCGCGCCGGCCCCGAACACCCACAGCCGGACGCCGCCTAGGAACAACAGGACGACGCCGGTCGCCAGCAGCATCATCGCCGTCCCGAGATCGGGCTGCTTCAACACCAGCGCGGTCGGCAGGAGGATCAGCAGGGCCGGCATCACGAGGTGGACGAGCCGGCCGGCATTCTCGCTCGGTAGCGTGTGAAAATAGCGCGCCAGGGCCAGCACCAGCGCGATTTTCATGATTTCGGAGGGCTGCAGCTGGATAATTCCGAGATCGATCCAGCGTTGCGCCCCAAGCCCGGCAATCCCCCGCACATCGACCGCCGCCACCAGCAGCAGCGCCGCGGCGTAAACCCAGTAGGCGCCGCGGAACCAAAAGCGCACATCGACGAGCGCGACGGCGAGCATCGGCACCAGCGCCATCGCGAACCGCGTCATCTGCCGCGACGCCCATGGCTGCATATCCCCGTTGGCGGCCGAGTAGAGCATCGCGAAGCCGATGCAGGAGATGGCGCCGAGCAGCAGCACGAGCCCCCACTGGATGCCGCGCAGCTTGTCGGCAACGGTCAGCTCGCGGGTGCCGATATCGAGGCTTGCCATCGTGTTATCGTCTAGCCGTGCGCCGGTCCGTTGCCGGCCGGCATTGGCGGCGGCGGCATGTCCGGCGGCGGGGTTTGCTGCACGACCGAACCCGGGGAGGTGCGACGCCGGGCCGGATCGCGCCGCTGCACCTCGGTCAGGACGTCGCGGCAGATTGGCGCCGCCACCGCCGAGCCGCCGCCCGCCTCGGCACCGCCATGCTCGACGACGACGGCGCAGACATAGCGCGGCATGCCGACCGGCGCGAATGCGACGAACAGCGCGTGGTCGCGCTCCTTCCACGGCACGTCGGCGGCCTTGCGGACGCCGTGCTCGCGCTCGTATTGCGTGATGCGCCGCACCTGCGAGGTGCCCGACTTGCCGCCCATCGCCAGCGCCTGGTCCTTGATACGGGCGCTGAAGGCGGTACCGCCCTGCTCGTTGACCACCGCATTCATCCCGTCCAGCACCAGCGCGAGGTGGCGCGGCGCGACGCCGAGCGGCGCGAATGGTGACGGGCCACGATCGCCGCCTTCGGGCACGAAGCCGTTGTCGCGGACGACGTGCGGCACGACGGCGCGCCCGCTGACGAGCCGGGCCGCCATCACCGCCAGCTGCAGCGGCGTCGCCAGCACCGAGCCCTGCCCGATCCCGGTGATCAGCGTCTCGCCCATCTGCCAGCTGCTGCCGGTCGTCGCCATCTTCCACTCGCGGGTCGGGATGAGCCCGCTGCGCTCGCCCGGGACGTCGAGCCCAAGCGCGCTGCCAAAGCCGAAGCGCCTTGCCATCGCGCCGATGCGGTCGATGCCGGTGCGCCGCGCCGTCTCATAGAAGAAGACGTCGCAGGAGTGCTTGATGGCGTCGCGCACGTGCAGCGTGCCGTGGCCGCCTTTGCGCCAGCAATGAAAGGTGGCGCTGCCGAGTTCCAAATAGCCGGGACAGGTGACCGCTGTGTCCGGGGTGATCGCGCCGGCCTCGAGCGCCGCCAGTGCGACCACCGGCTTGAACGTCGAGCCGGGCGGATAGGCACCGGCGATCGCCTTGTCGGCGAGCGGGTTGCGCGGATCGCTCGCCAATTCGTGCCAGGCCGCTTGCGTCAGGCCGGTGGAGAACTGCGTCGGGTCGAAGCTCGGGCTCGACACCATCGCGACGACGTCGCCGGTCACCGCGTCGAGCACGACGCAGGAAACGCTGGGCTCGTTGGCGCAGCGCTTCATCACGAAATCCTGGATCGCGATGTCGAGCCCGAGCACGACGTCCTGCCCCTTCTGTCCCGGGCGGTGCGAGATCTCGCGGACGACGCGGCCATAGGCGTTGACCTCGACCTCGCTGGCGCCGGCGATGCCGCGCAGTTCGAGGTCGCGGGCCTTTTCGACGCCGCTCTTGCCGATGCGGATATCGGGCAGTTCGAGGAGCGGGTCGCCGGTCAGCTCCTTTTCGGACACCGCCGCGACGTATCCCAGCACGTGCGCCGCGGTTGGACCGTAGGGGTAATGCCGGATCGTGCCCTGCTCGATGGCGACGCCGGCCAATTCGGGGATCGCCACCTCGACCCGCGCCATCTCTTCCCAGGAGAGGTTGGCACGCACCAGGAGCGGCACAAAACTGTGCTTGCGCCGAACATCCCGCAATACGCGGTGGCGATCAGCCTCGCTGATCTCGATCAGCGTGCCGAGCGCGGCGAGCGTCGCTTCGAGATCGCCGGTCTGCTCCGGGACGACGACGACCTGGTAGTTCTGGCCGTTATCGGCGATCGGCACCCCGGTGCGATCGAGGATGCGGCCGCGCAACGGCGCCAGGAGCCGCAGATTGATGCGGTTCTCGTCGGCGAGCAGGGC
>JBLMXS010000308.1:0-2847 GCA_050257895.1 Thiohalocapsa sp. | reverse complement strand
TGGGCCAGTTCGACCTGGTCGGGATCCCGACGGCGCCGCGCGGCATGCCGCAGATCGAGGTCACCTTCGACATCGACGCCAACGGCATCGTCAACGTGTCGGCCCGCGACAAGGCGACCAGCAAGGAGCAGTCGATCCGCATCCAGGCCAACGGCGGCCTCTCGGATTCGGACATCGAGGCGATGGTCAAGGACGTCCTCCTGCTCGACGTGACGCCGCTGTCGCTCGGCATCGAGACGCTGGGCGGAGTCTTCACCCGCCTCATCGACCGCAACACCACGATCCCGACCAAGAAGTCGCAGACCTTCTCGACCGCCGAGGACAACCAGACCGCGGTCACGATCCGCGTCTTCCAGGGCGAGCGCGAGATGGCGGCGGACAACAAGTTGTTGGGCCAGTTCGACCTGGTCGGGATCCCGACGGCGCCGCGCGGCATGCCGCAGATCGAGGTCACCTTCGACATCGACGCCAACGGCATCGTGCAGGTCTCGGCCAAGGACAAGGCCACCGGCAAGGAGCAGCAGATCCGCATCCAGGCCTCGGGCGGGCTGTCGGAAGGCGACATCGACAAGATGGTCAAGGACGCCGAGGCGCATGCCGCCGAGGACAAGAAGCGGCGCGAGCTGGTCGAAGCAAAGAACCACGCCGACGGCCTTATCCACACCACCGAGCGCAGTCTCGGCGAAGCCGGCGACAAGGTGCCGACGGCCGACCGCGACGCGGTGCAGGCGGCGATCCAGGCGCTGAAGGACAGCCTCGGCAACGACGACGCCGACGACATAAAGGCCAAGACCGAAGCCCTGGCGCAGGTCGCGATGAAGCTCGGCGAGGCGATGTACAAGTCGCAGCAGGACGCCGGCGCCGGCGGTCCGCAACCGGGCGGCCCAGGTGCCGGCCCGGGCGGCGGTGCCGGCGGGGCGCATCCCGGCGGCGCCGGCGACGACAAGGTCGTTGACGCCGATTTCGAGGAAGTCGACGATCAGAAGAAGCGCGGCTCGGCCTGATCCGAGCCTGCCTGCGAGCAACGAGCCGCCCGCGGCCCGGACCCATGGCGAACACGCTGGGGCCTCGGTCGCGGGCGGCCCCCTTCCACTGAGCTGTCACCGGGCGTCTGTCGAGAATGGCGAAGCAGGACTTTTACGACATCCTCGGCGTGTCCAAATCCGCCGATGCCGACGAGTTGAAGCGAGCCTACCGCAAGCTCGCGATGCAGTATCACCCGGACCGCAATCCGGGCGACACCTCCGCCGAACAGAGATTCAAGGACATCAGCGAAGCCTACGATGTCCTGAAGGACGACCAGAAGCGGGCGGCCTATGACCGCTTCGGCCACGCCGCGTTCGAAAACGGCGGCAGGGGCGCCAGCGATTTCGGCTTTGCCGGCGGCTTTTCGGGCGGCTTTGCCGACATCTTCGAGGAGATGTTCGGCGCGATGGGCGGCCGCCGCGCCCAGGGTGGCCCGAGCCGCGGCAGCGACCTGCGCTACAATATCGAGGTCTCGCTCGAGGACGCGTTCCGCGGCAAGCAGACGACGATCCGCGTCGCGACCTTTGTCCAGTGCGAACCGTGCAAGGGCAGCGGCGCCGAGGCCGGCTCGCGCCCGACTGCCTGCCGCACCTGCCAGGGGCACGGCCGGGTGCGGGCGCAGCAGGGGTTCTTCACGATCGAGCGCACCTGCCCGACCTGCCAGGGCGTCGGCCACATCATCGAGAAGCCGTGCAAGGCGTGCGGCGGCCAGGGGCGGGTGCGGCGCGAGAAGACGCTGGCGGTCAACATTCCGCCCGGGGTCGAGGACGGCACCCGCATCCGGCTCGCCGGCGAGGGCGAGGTCGGACTGCACGGCGCGGCGGCCGGCGATCTCTACATCTTCGTCAGCATCGCGGCGCACCCGATCTTCCAGCGCGACGGC
Organism: Thiohalocapsa sp.; assembly: GCA_050257895.1. Classification (GTDB taxonomy): domain Bacteria; phylum Pseudomonadota; class Alphaproteobacteria; order ATCC43930; family CGMCC-115725; genus DATARH01. Next base: position 938 of record JBLMXS010000308.1, on the reverse strand, counting down.
GCCAACATCTACTGCCGGGTGCCGATCCCGTTCACCACCGCCGCGCTCGGCGGCGCCATCGAGGTGCCGACCGTCGAGGGCAGCCGCACCAAGGTCACGGTGCCAGCCGGGACGCAATCGGGCCACCAGTTCCGCCTGCGCGGCAAAGGTATGACGGTGCTGCGCTCGCCGGCGCGCGGCGACATGTACATCCACGCCATGGTCGAGACGCCGGTCAACCTGACAAAGCGCCAGCAGGAGCTGCTGCGCGAATTCGAGAAGGCCGGCGACAACAACAAGACGCATCCCGAAAGCGAAGGCTTTTTCGCGCGCGTCAAGGAATTCTTCGAGGATTTGCGCGAGTAGCCGGCGGTAGCGACAGAACGGGTCGTCACCCTCGGGCTTGACCCGAGCTTGACGTCGCGGTCTGTTGCCGCCGACGCCGCTGCTTCAGGGAGGACGGAGTCTGCGCTATTTGCGGGCCGGGCCGCGGCGGAACAGGCGGGTAGCGGCGTCGAGCACCCTCAGCTGGTATGACAGGTTGCGCACCGGCTTGTGCGAGTGATAGTCGCCGACCGCGCGCAGCAGGTTGCCCTTTTCTTCATTCAGATAAATCCGCAAAATCGCGCCCGCAGCGGCAATGTTGAAGCAGGCGTCGTGCAACAGGCGCTGGCGGACCGCGGTCTGCGATTGGCTTGTGTGCTGTGCCAGCGGCGCAACCCACAAGGAATTGATCTGCATAACGCCGAGATCCGCGGAGCCGTCCTTGTTGCGGCTGGCGAGCCCCGGATTGCCGGATTCGACCAGCTGGATCGACGGCAGCACGTGCGGCGGCAGATGGTAGAAGGCCGAGACCGCCGCCAAACATGCTAGATACTGCGCTGCCACGGTCGCCTATGCGGCCAGTCACCCGGTTCGTTTCGAATGTTAGAGTGAGGTAGGCCACCATGACAACCCGG
>JBLMXS010000307.1:0-12673 GCA_050257895.1 Thiohalocapsa sp. | reverse complement strand
CGGCTTGTGCCGTCATCATCCCTCGCCTAAAGTCGCCGCCCGACCGCGCCCGCAAGGCAGCGACACGGGCAAGCGGCGACGACAGGGGAAAACCATGGCAGAACCGATCCCGGCGCAAAAGGCGCCGTACAACGTCACCGTCGAGGAAGGCAAGCGCTACTTCTGGTGTGCCTGCGGCCGCAGCGCCAACCAGCCGTTCTGCGACGGCGCCCACAAGGAGGTCGGCCTCGCGCCGCTCGCCTTCACCGCCGAGAAGAGCGGCACCGTCTATCTGTGCGGCTGCAAGGCCACCGGCAAGACGCCGTTCTGCGACGGCACGCACAAAAGCCTGTAGCCGCGGCTCGCGCATTGGCGATTTTCTCCGGCCGCCGGCCGGCGGCGCCGCTGCCGGCGGCGCTGCTGGCGTTCGGGGTGCTCGCAACGCTGGCCGGCTGCAGCTGGTTTTCGTCGGCCACCGAATCGGTAACCGGCCCGCCTCCCGCCGCCTGCCCGACGACAACGATCCTGCGGCCGCTGGCGCAGACGGCGGTGTTTGCGCCATCCGCCGCGCGCCAGCCGATGGGTGTCGCGTTCTACGGCCTCCTCAACGATGTCAGCGCGAAGTGCAACATCGCCGGCGACGCCCTGCACATCGCGCTCGACGTGATCCTGATCGGCGAACGCGGCCCCGCCGCGGGCGGCGGCGCAGGCGTCGACCTGACCTATTTCGTCGCGGTCACCGGCGCCGACCAGGCGATTCTCAGCAAGCGCTCCTTCGCGGTGAATATCGCGATCCCGGCGACCGCGCAGCGCGCCGGCGTCACCGACCACATCGAGCAGACAATCGCGCTCGGCGGCCGGCCGGCCGCCGGGTTGACCGTCGTCCTCGGGTTCCAGCAGAGCCCCGAGGTGATCGAATTCTATAGGCACTACCGCGGCCGCTGACGGGCCACCGTGAAGCGCGTCATGGCCGGGCTTGACCCGGCCATCTCTACGATGCCGCACCAGATCGCTGGGTCGAGCCCGGGAATGAAGGTGCAACAGCGGCTGGGCAAAGGAGCGGCTGGTCTGGGGCGGCGGGTGGTGGTAAAGAGGGGTTGCCGTATGCACGCCCGCAGGAGAGGTCGCGGCCCGAGCTAATGGGACGCGGCGCCGAAGGAGCAACCGCCCCGGAAACTCTCAGGCAAAAGGACTGCGGGAAGAAGGGCACTCTGGAAAGCGGCGATGGTTGCCTGCCGGGATTCGTCGCGGGGGCGCATCGCTCACCGAAGGAGTAAGCCGCCGCGCCGCCGCAGCCGCGGCCGCCTGTGCGGTGAATCTCTCAGGGTCCACGACAGAGGGGGCATCTCCCGGACGCGCCGTGCGTCCGCCCGACGGAGGTGCGCCCAGTGTCCAATACGGTGCCCGATGCCGACCAGAAGCTGCAGCGGACGCCGCTCTACGAGCTGCATCGCGCCAAGGGCGCCCGCATGGTCGCCTTCGCCGGCTATGAGATGCCGGTGCAATACACTCCCGGCATTATCGCCGAGCATTTGCACACGCGCGCCCAGGCCGGGCTGTTCGACGTCTCGCACATGGGCCAGATCCGGCTCTACGGCGCCGCCGCGGCGCCGGCGCTCGAAAAGCTGGTGCCCGGTGACCTGCAGGGCCTCGCCGATCGGCGCATGCGCTACACGCTGCTGCTCAACGAAGCGGGCGGCATCCTAGACGATCTGATCGTGACGCGCGTCGCGGACGGGTTGGCGCTCGTCGTCAACGCGGCGCGCAAGGAGGCCGACCTCGCGCATCTGCGGGCGCATCTTCCCGCCACCGTTGGGATCGAGCCGCATTTCGAGCGGGCATTGCTGGCATTACAGGGGCCGCAGGCGGCGTCGGTGCTGTCGCGCCTAGCTCCGGGGGTCGGGCGGATGCCGTTCATGAGCGCCGCCGATGTGTCGCTGGACGCCGTCGCGGCCTTCGTCTCGCGCTCCGGCTATACCGGCGAAGACGGCTTCGAGATCTCAGTCGCGGCCGGCGACGCCTCGGCCCTCGCGGAGCGATTGCTCGGGGCGCCGGGGGTCATGCCGATCGGGCTCGGCGCGCGCGACACGCTGCGGCTCGAGGCCGGGCTGTGCCTCTACGGCCACGACATCGACGAGACGACCACGCCGGTCGAGGCCGCCCTGTCGTGGACGATCGGCAAGCGCCGGCGCGCGGAACGCGGCTTTCCCGGCGCCGCGACGATCCTGCGCCAGCTCGCCGACGGGCCAGCCCGGCGCCGCGTCGGCATACGGCCCGACGGGCGGGCTCCGGCGCGCGACGGCACCGCGATCACCGACCCGGCCGGCGCGCCGCTCGGCCAGATCACCAGCGGCGGCTTCGGCCCGTCGGTCGGCGCCCCGATCGCGATGGGCTACGTCGCCGCCGCGCATGCCGGCGACGGCAGCGAACTGGCGCTGGTGGTGCGCGACGTGCCGCGCCCGGCGCATGTCGCAACGCTGCCGTTTGTCCCTACCCGCTATTACCGCCCGCACCCTTGAGGAGAAGCCGATGGCCGATTTGCGATTCAGCAAGGATCATGAATGGGTCCGCCAGGAGGGTGATGTTGCGGTGATCGGCATCACCGATTACGCGCAGGAGCAGCTGGGCGACGTCGTCTATGTCGAACTGCCGGAAATCGGCCGGCGCGTCGAGCAGGGCAAGGAGGCGGCGGTCGTCGAATCGGCGAAGGCGGCGAGCGAGGTCTACGCGCCGGTGTCGGGCGAGGTCGTCGCGATCAACGACGCGATCGCCACCGACCCCGCCAAGGTCAACGCCGACGCGATGGGCGAGGGCTGGTTCCTGAAGCTGCGCCTCAGCGACCCGAAACAGCTCGACGCGCTGATGGACGAGGCCTCCTATCGCGACTTCGTCAAAGGGCTCGGCTGATGCGCTACCTGCCGCTGACCGAGGCCGACCGTCGCGCGATGCTGGCGGCGATCGGCGTCCCGTCGATCGACGCGCTGTTTGCCGACGTGCCGCCCGCGGCGCGCCTCCGGGACCTCGTCGACCTGCCGCTGGCGATGGGCGAGCTCGAGGTCGAGCGCCGGCTGAGGGCGATGGCCGAGAAGAATGTCAGCGCCGGCGCGGTACCGTGCTTTCTCGGCGGCGGCGCCTACCGGCATCACGTCCCGGCAGCGGTCGACCATCTGATCCAGCGAGGCGAGTTCCTCACCTCCTACACGCCCTACCAGCCGGAAATCTCGCAGGGGACGTTGCAATACCTGTTCGAGTTCCAGACGCAGGTGGCGCTGCTCAGCGGCATGGAGGTTGCGAACGCCTCGCTCTATGACGGCGCCACCGCCTGCGCCGAAGCGGTTGCGATGGCGGGTCGCGTCACTCGCCGGCGCAAGGCGGTGCTGTCCGGCGGGCTGCATCCGCATTACCGCGCGGTGTGCCAGACCTATGCCGAGTTTTCCGACAATGTGATTGCGGCACAGGACCCGGCGCCCGGGGGCGGCGAGGATTTGGCCTCGCTGGTCGACGCCGAGACCGCCTGCGTCGTCGTGCAGAACCCCGATTTCTACGGCGAGATCCGCGATCATTCGGCGCTGGCCGAGTTATGCCATCGCGCTGGCGCGCTGCTCGTCGTCGTGGTGACCGAGATGGTGTCGCTGGGCCTCATCCGGCCGCCCGGCGAGATGGGTGCCGACATCGTCGCCGCCGAGGGACAATCGATTGGCAGCGCGCTCAATTTCGGCGGCCCCTATGTCGGCCTCTTCGCCAGCCGCGAGAAATTCGTGCGCCAGATGCCAGGGCGGCTCGTCGGCGAAACAGTCGACGCCGAGGGCAGGCGCGGCTGGGTGCTGACCCTCTCGACGCGCGAGCAGCATATCCGCCGCGAGAAGGCGACCAGTAACATCTGCACCAATTCCGGGCTGTGCGCGCTCGCCTTCACGATCCACCTGGCATTGCTCGGTGAAGCCGGGCTGCGGCAACTGGCGCGGCTCAATCATGCGACAGCCGTGATGACCGCGGAGCGCCTGGCGGCGATCACCGGCGTCGAACTGGTCAATGACGGCTTCTTCAACGAATTCACCTTGCGCCTGCCATGCATGGCGGCGCCGGTCGTCGAGCGACTGGCCGAGCGCGGCGTGCTGGGCGGCATCGCGGTCAGCCGCTTCTATCCCGGCCTCCCGGAGCTGGCGAACCTGTTGCTGGTGGCGGCGACCGAGACGGTGACCGAGGACGATATCGACCACCTCGACAACGCGCTAAGGGAGGCGCTGCGATGAGCGAGTGGAGCCAAGCGCTGAGCCGCCACCCACCTGTGGCGGCCGAGGCGCCGTCGACGATCAGCGGCAATCGCGGCCTGCAGATCGAGGAGAAGCTGCTGTTCGAGCAGGATATGCCCGACCGCTCCGGGGTCGATCTGCCAGCACCGCCGGCGGTGCGGCCGCGCCTCAACGGCCTCGAACGCAGCGCGCCGATCGGCCTGCCGGGCCTCAGCGAGCCGCAGGTGGTGCGCCATTTCACCCGCCTGTCGCAGAAGAACTACGCCATCGACAGCGGCCTCTACCCGTTGGGTTCGTGCACGATGAAGCACAACCCGCGGCTCAACGAAAAGCTGGCGCGGCTGCCCGGTTTTGCCGATTTGCATCCGCTGCAGCCGTTGTCGACCGTCAAGGGCGCCACCGAACTGCTCGACACACTGGCGCACTGGCTGAAGGTGCTGACCGGGATGCCGGCGATCGCGCTGCCGCCGGCGGCCGGGGCGCAGGGCGAGCTGTGCGGCATCATGGCGATCCGGGCGGCGCTCGAGGCGCGCGGCGATGCCCGCCGCCGCATCCTGGTGCCCGAATCGGCGCACGGCACCAATCCCGCCACCGCCGCGACCTGCGGCTACGCGATCGAGACGATCCGGGCCAATGCCCGCGGCCGCGTCGATCTCGCGGCGTTGCGGGCGGCGCTCGGCCCCGATGTCGCGGCGCTGATGCTGACCAACCCCAACACCTGCGGCCTGTTCGAGGACGAGATCCTCGAGATCGCCGCGGCGGTGCATGCGGCCGGCGCGTTCTTTTATTGCGACGGCGCCAATTTCAACGCGATCGTCGGCCGGGTGCGGCCGGGCGACCTCGGCATCGACGCCTTGCAGCTCAACCTGCACAAGACATTTTCGACGCCGCATGGCGGCGGCGGGCCGGGCAGCGGCCCGGTGGCGCTGGCGGCCGAGCTGGCGCCGCACGCGCCGCTGCCGTGGGTGGTCCACCGCGCTGGGGAGCTCGCGCTGGTCGAGCATCCCGAGGCCGAGGCGGCCGCCACGATCGGCCGGCTCAAGGGCTTCCACGGCCAGATGGGCATGTTCGTGCGGGCGCTCGCCTACATGATGAGCCACGGCGCCGATGGCCTGCGCCAGGTCGCCGAGGACGCCGTCCTCAATGCCAACTACCTGCGCGTGCGGCTGGCCGATTGCCTCAGCCTGCCATTCCCCGGCATTTGCATGCACGAGGTGCTGTTCGACGACCGTTTCCTTAAAGATACCGGCGTCACCACGCTCGATTTCGCCAAGGCGCTGATCGACGAAGGCTTCCACCCGATGACGATGTATTTCCCGCTCGTTGTGCACGGTGCGCTCCTGATCGAGCCGACCGAGACCGAGAGCAAGGAGGGGCTCGACCAGTTCGTCGCGGTCTTGCGCAGCCTCGCCGAGCGGGCGCGCAATGGAGAGGCCGCCAGCTTCGCCGCAGCGCCGCACTTCACGCCGCGCCGCCGCCTCGACGAGACTGCGGCAGCACGCAAGCCGCTGCTGCGCTGGCATCCGGTCTCGCCGACACAAGAGGCCGCGGAGTAGCGTGGTCAAAAGCTCGCGCAGCCGGTGGCGCGCGACGCTCTCGCCGGCATGATCGGCTGCGGTAGTGGTAACGCGTCAGCCGGCCGGTGATGACGGATGGCCGCGGCGGCCGGGCGGCGGCACGCCCGGGAGTGCGGGCGGCGCCATCTCCGGCAAGGCGCCGGGCATGCCCGGCAGGCCGCCAGTCGGGTTTGTCAGATCGAGCGGGCCGGCCGCGTTGCCTGGCAGGGTGCAGTCGGCGTTTGCGGCGGTCGACGGGACCGGCGGCTGACCGAGCGGCAGCTCGTCCAGGGTCGGTGGAGCGATGCCGGAAGGGCCGGGCGCTCGGGGGCCTGCCGCGGGCGGAGTGGCGCCGAGGGGAGGCGGCGCCGCGCCGGCGGCGAGCGGGAGGCCACTGAGTCCGGGCAGCGGCTCGCCGAGCGGCTGCGCCGTTTCGGGAGGCCGGATCCCGGCGGCTCGCAGCATCCTCTCGAGCCGCGCCGTCTTCAGCCGGATCCGGTAAAACTTGTCGTAGAACTCGCAGGTCGTGCCGCGCAGATCCTCCCGCAGCGCCTCGGGATAAAGCAGCGTCGACAGCCAATAGAGCCCGATCAGCCGGTTGATCCCGGCCGGATCCTCGATCCAGCCGAAGGGATAGGTCGGTTCGAGATAGACGCGGCGGTTGCGAACCGCCAACAGGCCGCGCCACAGCCGGTTGCGGCGCATCGCATTATAGGCGCGTGGGTTGTCGGCGATAATGACCGAAGGGTCCCAGGCCAAAAGCTGCGCCGGCGTGATCGTGACCTCGGCGCCCTGGCCGAGCGGCGCCGCGACATTGATGGCGCCCGCTTCGGCAATCGCTTCGGCCGCCGGCGAGCCCGGCAATGCCGTTGTCAGCCCGTTGGAGCCGCGCGCATAGTAGACGCGCGGCCGCGCGCTCGGCGGCACGATCAGCAACTGCCCGTGCAAGGCGGCGACCGCGTGCTCGGCATAGCGCCACAGGTCGCGCACATGTCGGGCGTCGGCGCCGATGATCGCGCCTATTGCGCGCATCGAGCGCGGAATCCGGGCAAAGCTGTCGTCCACCAGCACATAGGGAATGCCGGTCTGCCGCATCACCTCGTCGGCAAAGGCGGCGCGATCGGGCGTCGCGGTGCCGGCGTCGATGATCAGGTCGGCGCGCAATTGCAGCGCCGTCGCGGCGAAGGTGGCGGGGTTGCCGCGCAGCCGCCAGCCGAGCCTTCTGCCCCGGCGGGCGGCGCCGTCGCTGCCGACCAGCTTCTCGGGCGCCAGCGCGAACACCATCACCTCGGCGTTGCGCTCGGCCGGCAGGATGCGCGCGACATGCTCCGGCAGCTCGACATACCGCCCGGCGGCGTCGGTGAAGCCGGCGGCGCGCGCCGCGACCGCCGCCGCGGTCAGCAGCAGCACGGCGGCAAGCGCAGCAGGCAAGCGCAATGGCATGGCGGCCCTCAATCGGACGGCGAACTCGAACTCGTACAACTATAACTGTGGCGCTTGCGGCGGCAAGCGCGCGCCGCACCGCAAGGGGTCTCAGCTTGAGCGGCAGCCCAAGGCCTGCGGCCTTCGAGACGCGGCCAGCGGCCGCTCCTCAGGCTGAGGGAGGACGTTGGTGGCGTAAAGAAAAACTCATCCTGAGGCGCCTCGCGAAGCGACGCCTCCAGGGACGCAGAGCGCCGATCCGGCCTGCGATTCTACGGCAGGGGCATCTCTCATCGCCGTAGGCGCCGGGCGGGAGGGCATGTTACAGATCGGTCCGACAAGGCCTTGGAGTGCGACGGAGAGCGGATGGATTTTTCGCAGGCGAGGATTCTGTGCCTCGGCGACGTGATGCTCGATCGCTACACCTACGGCGACAGCGAGCGCATCTCGCCGGAGGCGCCGGTCCCGGTGCTGCTGGTCAAGCGGCGACAGGACATGCTGGGCGGCGCCGGCAACGTCGCGCGCAATATCGCCGCGCTCGGCGGCAAGGCGGTGCTGCTGGGGCTGGTCGGCCAGGACGCGGCCGGCGAGGATGTGCGGGCGCTGATCGCCGGCACGCCGCTCCTCGTCGACCGCAGCATCGTGACGCGCCGGCGGCGGACCGTTTGCAAGACCCGCTACCTGGCCGGGCATCAGCAGCTGCTGCGCATCGACGAAGAGGAGACGCACGCGCTGGATGATGCCGAGGAGGCGGCATTGCTCGCCGCCCTCGCAAGCGCGCTCCCCGAGGTCGACGCCGTCGTCCTGTCCGACTATGGCAAGGGGGCGCTGTCGGCGGCGGTCGTCGGGGGGGCGATCGCGCAGGCGAAGGGGCTCGGCATGCCGGTCTATGTCGACCCGAAGAGCGAGGATTTCCGCCGCTACCGCGGCGCCACCTGCATCACGCCCAACCAGCGCGAGCTGGCGCTGGCGGCGCGGATGCCGGTGGACAGCGACGCGGAGATCATCGCCGCCGCCGGCAGCGTGCTGCGCCAGGCGGAGGCCGCCGCCATCCTCGCCACCCGCTCCGAGAAAGGCATGGTGCTGGTCGAAGCCGGGGGGGCGGTGCATCTCGAAGCTGCCCGCGCGCGCGAGGTGTTCGACGTGTCCGGCGCCGGCGACACCGTGATCGCGGTGCTGGCGCTCGCCGGCGCCGCCGGTTATCCGTTGCCGCAGGCGATGCGGCTGGCCAACGCGGCTGCCGGCATCGCCGTCTCGAAGCTGGGCACCGCCACCGTGGAGCTCGACGAGCTGATGCTGGAATTGTCGCGCGACGTGCGCGACAAGGGGTGGCACCAAGCCAAATACTACACCGACTCCGAGGCCGAGACGCTGGTCAGGCGGTGGAAGGGCCGCGGCCTTAGGGTCGGCTTCACCAACGGCTGCTTCGACATCGTGCATGCCGGGCATGTCGCCTTGCTGGCGGCGGCGCGGGCGCAATGCGACCGGCTGATCGTCGCCCTCAACAGTGACCCCGGGGTGCGCCGGCTGAAGGGTCCCCAGCGCCCGGTCAACCGTCTGGCGGACCGCGCAGCCGTCATCGCCGCGATCGAATCCGTCGACGCCGTCATCAGCTTCGATGCGGAGACTCCGATCGAGCTGATCCGCCGCCTCAAGCCCGACATCCTCGTCAAGGGTGGCGACTATACGCTGGCAGAAGTCGTCGGCGCCGACGAGGTGGCGGCGGCCGGCGGTCGCGTCGTGCTGGTGGGTCTTGTCGAAGGGCGCTCGACCACCGGCCTCATCGAGGCGATCCGCGAGGCGCATTCGCCGGCCGAAGCCGACGCCGCGCGCCTCGCGCATGCCCGCTCCACCAAGGCTGCGGAGTGATCCGGATGCCGGTAGCGCCATGCTGGTGATCACCGGCGGCGGCGGGTTTATCGGCTCGGTGCTGTGCGCCGCGCTCAACGAGGAGGGGCGCAGCGATCTCGTCATCGTCGACCGCTTCGGCCGCGGCGACAAATGGCGCAACATCGCCAAGCGCGACTTCGCCGAGATCGTGCCGCCCGACGCGATGCCGGCCTGGCTCGAGCGGTGGGGCGGCGAGGTCGAGGCGGTGTTCCATCTCGGCGCCAACGCCTCGACCTTCGCCGACGACGCCGACGAGATCATCGCCACGAACCTCAACGCCTCGATCTTCTGGTGGCGCTGGTGCACCGCGCAGCGGCGCAAGCTGATCTACGCTTCGTCGGCAGCGACCTATGGCGACGGCTCGGTCGGGTTCGACGACGACAATTCGCTCGCCGCCTTGAAGCGGCTGCGCCCGCTCAACCTCTACGGCTGGTCGAAGCACGCCTTCGATTTGTGGGCCTTGCGCCATGCGGCCGCCGGCGAGGCCCCACCGCTATGGGTGGGGCTCAAATTCTTCAACGTGTTCGGTCCCAACGAATACCACAAGGACGCGATGGCGAGCCTGGTGGTCAAGTATCATCCGCTGATCGCTTCCGGCCAGCCCGTTAAATTGTTCAAGTCGTACCGTCCGGATTATGCCGACGGCGAGCAGAAGCGCGATTTCGTCTATGTGAAGGATTGCGCCGCGGTGATGCGGTGGGCTTGGCGGCATGAGGATGGCGCCGCGATCAATGGCGTCTACAATCTCGGCACCGGCGGGGGGCGGACCTTCCTCGACCTGATGCACGCGACGGCGGCGGCCTGCGGCGTCGCGCCAAAGATCGAATTCGTCGACATGCCGTCCGGCCTCGCCGCCAGCTACCAGTATTTTACCGAGGCGAAAATGAGCCGCCTGCGCCAGGCCGGCTACAACGCCCCGTTCACCCCGCTCGAAGCGGCGGTGCGCGACTGCGTCGAGAACCACCTGTCGCAGCCCGACCCGTATCTGTAGCTCACCCCCGGCGGCTGGGCTTGAGACGGAAGATCGGCTCGAACGAGCCGATCAAGTCGAGCCAGTCCTCCATCAGCCGCGTCATCAGAAACCGCGTCCGTACCGTATCGCGGGCGACCACGCCGATCCGGCGGCGCAAGTCGCTGTCCCGAACGAGGCGGACGATGCGGTCGGTGGCCTGGTCGACAGTGTCGACGAGGAAGCCGTTCTTGCCGTCCTCGATCTGGCGGCAGATGCCGCCGGCACGTCCTCCGATCACGGCCGCGCCTTTCCACATCGCCTCGGCGACGGTGAGGCCGAAGCCCTCGCGCAGCGACTTCTGCAGCACGACGGCTGCGCGGCGCTGCAGCGCGTTGACCAGCGCTGTATCCTGCACCGACAGGATGCGTATCCGCTCCTCGGCGCGATCGCACAATCTGGCGAAAACCTCCTGCCCCTCGGGATCGTCCGTCGCCACATTGCCGACTAGCACCAACGTCGCGTCGATCTCGCGGCGCGCGATCATGAAGGCGTCGATCACCCCCTTTGGGTCCTTCCACTTGTCGAAACGCGACACTTGGACGACGAGCGGCAGATCGGTCGGGATCGCGTAGTGCTGCAAGCGGTCGTCAATTTCTCCATCCGTCAGCATCTTGTTGGTCGTCGAAAACGGGTTGATCGCCGGCATGATGAAGCGCTGCGGCGGGCCGATTTTCTGCGCGTATTCCGGCAGCGATAGGACCACGGCGTCGTAGCGTTCGACGAAGCCGGCGAGATATTCCCACAGCTGGCGGTGCGGGGCGGTGAGGTCGATGTGACAGCGCCACACCCACGGCTCCTTCTTGCGAAAGAAATTGACGAGCGGCAGCGGCTGCGGGTCGTGCACGATGACAAGGTCGTGGTCGAGGTGCATCCGCGCGGCGTTTTCAAACACCACCTCCTCATAGATGCCGCGTTTCATCTCGCTCAAATTGATGTCGTCGCCCTGTAATGCATTGTGCATCTTCTTGGTAATGCTGAAGAAATCCGGCCTTCCCTGGAGCACGCGCCAACCGGTGCGAATGCCGGCGGCGTTCATCAGCAGGGTCAGTGAGGACAGGATGTCGGCGACGCCGCCGCCGTAATAGGTGGAATTCACATTGATGACGTGCAGGTCGCGCAGCGCCTGGGCTTTGCCGGCGATGCGGTCGGCCGCTTCGGCGCCGATCAGCAACTCGTAGTCTGCAATCGTCACGAGCTTGAAGTCCCCCGCGGCGTCGAACGATTCCATGGGCGCCTCCTCGCCAGGGCGCCGCCTTGGCTGGGTGGCCCTGCTCACGCTTAGGTAATGCCTACCCCAATGGGCCGCCAACCCGGCGGCCGCCCAAAAACCATTGCAGCCGGGACGATTGCGACGGCACGATTGCCGTCAACAATCCAGACGGAGGATGGCATGCACAACAGCGGCAAGCATTGGGTCGGCACCTGGGCGGCGGCGCCGGCGCCGGCGGAAGGCGTTGTCGGCTTCAACAATCACACGCTGCGGATGAACCCGCGCGTCAGCCTTGGCGGCAGCAGCTTCCGGGTGCGGATTTCGAACGCCTACGGCACGCGGCCATTGACGATCGGCGCCGCCCGCATCGCGCTGCGCGACAAGGGGCCGGCGACGGTGCGCGGCTCCGACCGCAAGCTGACCTTCGGCGGCAATGACGCCACGGTGATCGCGGCGGGCGCGGTCGCGTTCAGCGATCCGGTCGAATTGGGGGCGCCGGCGCTGGCCGATCTCGCGGTCAGCCTCTATCTGCCGGGGGAGGTGCTGGCGAATTTCGCGACCACCGGCCGCTACGCGCGGCAGACCAACTACATCTCGCCGCCCGGCAACTTTGCCGCCGAGGCGGTGATGCCGGTCGGCAACCTGACCGATCAGTGGTTCTTCCTGTGCGGTGTCGACGTCGCGGCGACCGCCGAGACCGGCGGCGTCGTGGCGCTCGGCGACTCGTTGACCGACGGCAACATTTCGACGATCGACGCCTTCTGCCGCTGGCCGGACCAGCTCGCCCGCCGCCTCGTGCAGCGCGCCAATGACGGCGGCGGCCGGCCGTTCGGCGTCATGAACAACGGGCTCGGCGGCAACCGCATCCTGCACGATCTGCGCGGCGACAGCGGGCTCAGGCGCTTCGACCGCGACGTCCTGGCGCAGCCCGGCGTCACCCACGCAATCGTCATGCTGGGCACCAACGATCTGCGCAACCGCTGGGCCAAGCCCGAGGAGGAGGTCACCGGCGAGCAGATGATCGCCGGGCTGCAGCAGATGGCGGTGCGGGCGCACAGCCGCGGCATCAAGATCATCGGCGCGACGCTGACGCCGTTCGGCAACGAGACGTTCATGGCCAATGCCTGGAACCCGACCCGCGAAAGGCACCGGGTGACGCTCAACACCTGGATCCGCGAGTCCGGCGCGTTCGACGGCGTCGCCGATTTCGACGCCGCCGTGCGCGACCCTGAGCGCCCGACGCAGATGGCGGCGCGCTGGGATTGCGGCGACGGGCTGCATCAGAGCGACGCCGGCTACTGCCACCTGGCCGACGCTATCGACCTGTCTTTGCTGGCGTGAGGGTCGTTGC
>JBLMXS010000306.1:0-4408 GCA_050257895.1 Thiohalocapsa sp. | reverse complement strand
TCCACCCGAACCCGGTAGGGCAGCAGCAGGCGGCCCGTGGATGGCCGGGTCAAGCCCGGCCATCACGATCGGGTTGGAATGATTTTCCGCCTCCCGCGCACTGGCTACGGCCACTGCGCATACGTTGCGCTGGATCAAGGCAACCGGCCGCGCCTGCGGATGTTGTGATGGCGACCGGCAAACGAGATTGGTGACCCATGATCGCGCTCAACCAGAATTTCGACGACCTAACGATCACCCTCGACGGGGGCACCTTCCACGGCTGTACCTTCACCCGCTGCCGCCTGCGGTTCAGCGGCACCCTGCTGCCCGAACTCGGCGGCAATCGCTTCGACCAATGCGAATGGGATTTTATCGGGCCGGCCGGCATGACGCTCGGCTTCCTGCAGACGCTGTACCATGACCAGGGAGGCGTCGAGTTGGTCGAAAAACTGTTCGGCGCCGTGCGCGACCGAGCCCCGCTGACATCGATCGCCGTCAGCTGACCGCTACGCGGCAGCGGCCGTCCGCAAGGCCGGCCGGCGCGCCAGCAGCGCCGCGAGCACGCTGAGTGCGGCGAGCGCCGCAAAGCAGCGCAGCGGCAGCAGGTAGTTGCCGGTCAGGTCGCGCAGGATCCCCGAAAGCAGCGGCCCCGCCGCCTGCGCCAGCACCTGCGCCGACAAGGCGAGGCTGCGGATGGCGCCGTAATTCCGCCGTCCGAAATAATCTGCCCAGGCCACCGGCAGCAGGGTCAGGACGCCGCCGATGCCGAAGCCGAACACCCCGGCGGCGACGAACCCTTGCGCTGCCGATGTCACCCCCAGCATCAGCACGATCGCCAGCGTCAGAATGGCGCCGATCGCGGCCAGCCAATAGCGGATCGGTACCCTTCGCGGCAAGAGCCCGCACACGACGGTTGCCGCGGCCGACAACAGCGAGAACGTGCTAACGATCGCCGCCGCGACCGTCGGGTCGATTCCGCGCTCGATCAGATAGGGTGCCTGGTGCAGGCTGACCCCGGCCTGCACCGGGTAGACCAGCGCGGTGTACAGCATCAACAGCCAGAACGAGCCGGTGCCGATCGCCTGCCGCCGCGAAAAATCCGGTTCGGCGACGGGCTCGGCACGCGTTCCCTCGCCGGAAACGCGCGTCGGGCCGATGCCGCCGTCCGGCAGCAGCCCGAGATCCTCCGGCCGTCGCGCCAGCAGGAGCCAGGTGGGGACGAAGCCCAGCAGCAAGGTCAGCGCGCCGATCGCCAGCCAGGCGGTGCGCCAGCCCTGCCACAGCATCGCCAGCTGCGCGATCATCGGCATCGCGACAAGGCCGCATTGCTGCGCCAGCGTCGCCACCGAGCTCGCCATCCCGCGCCGCCGCACGAACCAGTTGTTGAGCGCACCGTAAATCCCGAGGTCGTATGGCGCCGCCCAGATCATCCGCGCGAGGCAGAACAGGAGGTAGAACACCAGGAGCGACGGCGTCAGCGCCAGCAATGTCAGCGCCAGTCCGTTGACCAGCACCGCCGCGCACAGCACCAGCCGCGAACCCTGCCGGTCGAGCAGTGGCCCGATCCACGGCGCGATCACCGCCGCCAAGACGCCGCCCAGCGACACCGCGCCCGACAGCGCGGTGCGCGACCAGCCGAACTCGCGGGTCAGCGGCTCAACGAACACCGACAATGTCGCGACCGCCGGCCCCTGCCGGGCAAACCCGGCAAGGCAGAGGCAGAACAGCACGACCCAGCCGTAGAAGAATGGCAGCCGGGCGCTCAGCAGCGCCGGCAGGCTGGCCGCATTCCTCACGCTGGCGCGGCCGGCCTCTCGGGTTCTACGCCGGCAGCCGGGCGCCGAAGCCGGGGATCATCCGCACCACCTGCTTCACCTGCTCGGCGGTGATGAGCCGGGTGCATTCGAACTGGCGCGCGGTATTGGCATGGCGCGGGCACCACAGGAAATCGTGATGGTCGAAGCGGTGCCGCGGGTCGTTCCAGCAGCTGTTGCAGGCGTGATAGTTGATGACGCGGTAGGGCGTCGTGAACTCGTTGGTCGGGTGCGTGAAGCCGCTGATCAGCACGACTGGCGTGCCGCACGCCCAGGCGAGCCACGACAGCCCGCTCGACAGCCCGATAAAGAAGTCGGCGTGGCGCAGCCAGCGCGCGCGCTCGAGCAGCGGGCGGTCGCCGGTTTCGTCCTCGGCGCCGTGCGGTATCTGGTTCCACACGATGCCGGCGCCATGCACCGGCTTTTGGTCGATGCAGATGACGCGGTAGCCCGCTTCCTTCAGAAAGCGGACGATCTCGAGCCAGCCGGCCGGGTTGTTCCAGCACTTGCTCTGCGTCGTCGATTGCACCGCGATGCAGACATAGGGGTCGGGGATCGGGCGAGTGTCGTCAGGGATCGCGATCGCCGGCGGCGCCTCCTCCGGGTCGACGCCGAGGATGTATCCGGCGGTGCGGTGCAGCCCGACATGGCGGAAATCCGTTGGCTGGAAGACGTGATCGCGGTCGTCGAAGAACAGGCCGATGTTGTAGGTCGCGTAAAATTGCTCGGTGTCGACGCTCTCATGCGTCGCAAACTCGATGTTCGGGTGGGTGTCGCGAAACAGCGTGATCAGCCGCTCCGCCATCGCGCAGGTCAGCCGGCAGCGGTGCCGCTGCTGAAACTTCACCGCATAGGGGAACCAGCCCAGCGTGTCGCCGAGCGTGCCGACCGGGAAATTGATCAGCACCGGCTTGTTATGCGCGTTGTACTCGTGCCGGAAGACGCTCTCGCCCTGCTGCCAGATCTCGATGCCGAAGCGTACGTAATAGCGCTTGGTGCTGCTGACGCGGCCGGCCTTGATCTCGGTCTCGTAGAGGGTATTGCCAGTGTCGAGGTCGGAGATCCGCACCCGCCAGGGGTGCTCGGCCTCCGGCAGGAGGATGCGGCAGCCCTCGTTAAAATCGAACCGCAGACCGTTCGCGGCCTGCTGCGTCGGCACCGCCGGCGCCGGCGGATAGGCCGGCTTGACGGCCGGCGCCGACTGACCCGATGCCGATGGGCTCTGGGTGGCGGCCGTGGTTGCCGAACTGCCCGCGGGCCGCGGCTCTTGCTGGTCGCCCGAGACCGGGCCGTTCGGCTTCAACTGATCGACATTGCCGTCCAAGCGCTTTTCTCCGATCGAGTGGCAGGGTTTCCGGGACCTTACCGCGCCTTGACGGAGCGCTCAACCGATCGAGCCCGCCGCCCACCGGATCTCGCAAAACGATCCGATATTGATCGTCGAGCGTCCGCTATGCCACCGTGGCGCATGGACGAGAACACCTTATCTCCCAGTGCGTCCACTCAAACCGGCCCCAGCGAAGGCGTCAAACCTCGTGCGGAGCGGGCCGAGTTCGAGCGGTTGGCGCGAGAGGAGCGGCGGCTGCGGGCGCGGATAAAGCGCTTCCGAGCACCCGACAACCTGCCGCGTGACGAGCTTCATCGTCGAGAGAGGTCGGCAACGGACGGGGGACCATAAATGGGCGAATTCGCAGTCGGGCAGGCGGTGCCCCGCTTTGAGGATCCGCGACTGCTGCGCGGCGGCGGCCGCTATGTCGATGACATGGTGCTGCCGCGCCTGGCGTTCGGCCATGTGCTGCGCTCGCCCCACGCGCATGCCCGGATCCGCGGTATCGACACGCGCCGCGCGCTGCAGATGCCGGGCGTCTTGGCCGTCCTGACCGGCGCCGACTGGCACCGTGCGGGCTGGCGCGATCTGCCGGTGCCGGACGGCATGCGGCGGCGAGGCGGCCAGCCAATGTACCGGCCGCGCTACCCGGCTCTGGTCCAGGAGCGGGTGCGCTGGGTCGGCGACTATGTCGCCTTTGTCGTCGCCGAGACGAAGCACCAGGCCGCCGACGCCGCCGAGTTGATCGAGGTCGAGTACGAGCCGCTGCCGGCCGTGGTTTCGACCGACGGCGCTCTCGCGGCTGAGGCGCCGCGTGTGTGGGAGGATTGCCCGGACAACATCTGCTTCGTCCACGAGGTCGGCGACAACGGCGCGGTCGAGGCGGCGTTGGCAAGGGCTGACCATATCGTCAGGCGCCGGCTCGTCATCAACCGGGTGACGGCCGCGGCGATGGAGCCGCGCGGCTCGATCGGTGACTTCAACCCGCGCGACGGCCGCTACACGATCTACACGACATTGCAGCGCACCCACTCCTACCGCGCCGAGCTGGCCCAGATCATCGGCGTCGCGGAAAGCCGGGTGCGCGTCGTCGCCGGCGATATCGGCGGCAGCTTCGGCATGAAATCGGCGATCTATCCGGAGGTCGGGCTGGTCCTGTTGGCCTCGAAGCTGCTCGAGCGCCCGGTCAAGTGGACGAGCACGCGTTCCGAAGCCTTCCTCTCCGACGCGCAGGCCCGCGACAACGTCACCGAGGCGGAGCTGGCGCTCGCCAAGGACGGCACGT
>JBLMXS010000305.1:0-2608 GCA_050257895.1 Thiohalocapsa sp. | reverse complement strand
AATCGAGGTTCTGCATGAACATCGCACACGCGACGATCAGGCTGACGGTGAGTTGGCGCGAGCGCGGCGTCATCCGCGCGGCATTGGGGCGGCGGTCTCGATCATAGCATAGGTATATAATCACGGACGCGCGCCGAGAATGGCGCTGCACGCAGGGCTGTCATAGCAAGAGGTGTCATCCCGGCGCAGGCCGGGATCCATCTTCCAACCGCTCGTGGGGGCGATTGGTGGATACCGGCCTTCGCCAGTATGACAAACCCAATCACGCGTCGGCCGGGGCGGCGGCGGCGCGGGCGGCGGCGGTGCGCTCGATCTCGGCCTTGGCGCGCGGATAGGCGCCGACAAAGCGGGCGAAATCGGCCGCCGACAGCTCGAGGACGCGGCCATAGCCGAGCGAGACGACATCGGCCTGGCGCGGGCGGCGGCTGAGCAACGCCATCTCGCCGACGAACTCGCCGCTGCCGAGCCGCACGCCGCCGGTCGGCAGCCGCACCTCGACGGCGCCCGAAGAGATAAAGAACATGCCGCGGCCGCGCTCGCCGCGCCGGATCAGGACTTCGTCCGGCAATATGAGGCGCGGCCGGAACAGCCGCACCAACGCGTCGAGCTCGGTCGGTTCGAGACCGGCGAACATCGCAAAGGAACCGATCAGCTGCCTTGTGTCGAGCCCGAGGTCGAGCGGCGTCCGCCGCTTTGTCTGATGATGCAGCTCGCGGTGTTCGCGCTCGAGATCGTCGAGCAGGTCGCCGGCGATCAGCCCCTCCTCGAACAGGTCGCGGTAGCGGGCCGACAACAGCTGGAACCCGGTCTGCTCGAGAAAGCGCCGCTCCAGCTCGTCGGCGTGCTCCGGATATTGCAGCCGCAGCGCGTCGAGGACGCTGGTCGTCGCAGCGCTGCGGGCGGCGATCGCGTCGGCGAGGATCTGCGCCACCTCGGCCCCGAGGACGGCGCGCAGCCTTTCGCGGGCAAACTTGGCCAACTCCTCGAGCACCAGCCGGCGGGTCAGCAGCATCTCGAAACGGATCGACAAGGCGCGGCGCAACGGCGCGTCGAGGTGCAGGGTGCGGTGCAGGAGATGCGCGGCGCGGAAGCCTCGGGTGAAGCCGAGCAGGGCCTGGGCGGCGCGGTCGTAGCCCTCTTGTCCTTCGCTGCGGGCGGCGTCGAGAATGCGGTTGGTGTTGCGCAGGAGGCGCTCGATCGCAGCGCCGGAGACCGTGTTCTGCTCGTGATGGTCGAGGATGATGCGGCGTTCGCGGTTGGCCAGCGCCACCAGCCCGATGCGGATGCGGTCGGCGTCGGAGATCGCCTGTTCGACGCCTGGCTGCGCCGCCAGCTCCTCGATGCGGGCTTCGTAGTGACGCCCGATGGCGCCGGCGGCGACCGGCGCGACGCGATAGGCCTCGGCCGTGTCGCCGATGATCTCGCGCACATCGGCAAGCGACAATGCCAGCACCTTGTCGCGGATCGCCTGGTCGCGCGGCGACAGCCGATCGAGCCGCAACAGTTTGATGACCGGCCGCAAGGTCAGCCCGTTGACGAGCAGCGTGAACAGCACGAAGCCGGTCGCCAGCACGGCGATGAAGTCCTTCGCCACGGCGTCGAGTTCGGGCTTTTCGGTGACCGACAGCGCCAGCGCCAAGGTCACCGCGCCGCGCAAGCCCCCCCAGGTGATCGCCAGCTTGTAGGCGGTGCTGACGACCTGGCTCAGCCGCAAGGCGCTGAGCAACGGCAGGACGCCGAACAGCACCGCCGCGCGCGCCGCGAAAGCCGCGATCAACGCCACCGGCAGCAGCAGCAGGTCGCGCGCCCGCAGGCCGCTCAACAGCCGCGGCACCAGCTCCGAGGCCATGACGAAGATCAGGGAGCCGGCCCAGAAATCGGTCTGCTCCCACACCCGCTCGAGATAGCGCCAGCTGGCCGGGCGCAGCTTCACCCGCGCCAAGGCGCCGCCGGACAGCCCGGCGCTGACGACCGCGACCACCCCGGAGACGTGGAAGACATGGTCGCCGACCAGGTAGACGAGATAGGCGAGCGCCACCGACAGCGTCACCTCGGCCATCCGGGAGCCGCCGAGCAGCGGCAGCGCCATGCCGAACAGCTGGCCGGCAACGGCGCCGACCACCAGGCCGCCGACAAAGCTGAGGAAGAAATGCCCGACCCCGGCGGCGAGGCCCATATGCGCCTCGCCGGTCAACATCTCCAAGAGCATCGTGAACAGCACGATCGCCGCCGCATCGTTGAGCAGCGCTTCGCCTTCGAGAAGGCCGGTCAGCCGCGGCGGCGTGCCGAGGTCGCGGAAGATCGCGATGACCGCCGCCGGGTCGGTCGTCGCGACGATCGACCCGAGCAGCAGCGCCAGGACGAGCGGCACCCCGAACAATGACAGGGACCAGCCGATCGCCGCCGCCGCCGCGAACACCGCCAGCACGGCCAGCGCCAGGATCGGCGCGGCGTCGCGCGCGATCTCGCGCAGATCGATCGTCAATGCCGCGTGGAACAGCAGCAGCGGCAGGAACACGACGAGGAACAGCGATGCGCTGATCGGCAGGTTGACGATCGGCGCGACGATGTCGTCGAACACGGTCGTCAGGCTGGTATAGAAGAGGAA
>JBLMXS010000304.1:0-9187 GCA_050257895.1 Thiohalocapsa sp. | reverse complement strand
GATGGCGGCAAGATCGACCGCCCGCCGCCGACGATCGGCGAGCACAGCGAAGAAATCCTTGCCGAACTCGGCTACGACACCGCCGCGGTCGAGGCGCTGCGGGAAGAAGGGGTGGTGTAGGGCGGATAAGCGAAGCGCAATCCGCCGATCACATTGCACCTACTGTGCGCAATCCGCCGCGCCGTTGCCGCCCCGTCACCGGACGGTGCGATCCTTGCAGCCGGGCTGGCCGCTCGATAGTGTTTCTCGGATCGGTGGAGTATTGCCTTGAGCGACAAGCCCGTTATCCCGATCCCGCGGCACATCCGGCTGACCTCGCACCCCGCCTCGGGCGCCGAGCGGCCGCGGCTGGTGTGGGGCGCGCCGACGCCCGAATTGCGCGGCCCGGTGGTCGCCAGCCCGGCGGCGCCAAAGCACCGCAACGCGATCGGTTCGCATAGCGGCTCCTACGCGATCTACCGGGCGCTGGCGGTCGCCACGCGCGCGCTGGCGGCGGACCACCGCCCCGACCTGACCGATACCGCGCCGCTCGCCGCGGTCGGGCCGTGGCCGCAATGGGCGGACCCGCACAAGATCGTCTCGCTCGACCCGTACGGCCATCTCGTCGGCGAGGCATTCGCCGGGTCTATCCGCGCCGGCATCGATGTCCGGCCGACGATCGCGGTCACCGCCGCGCGCATCGACCTGCCGGAAATCCGTCAGCGGATAGCTTCCGGCGACATCGTCCCCGATGGCGAGGTTGTCCTCGACAGCGGTGAGGTGCGCGTCACCAAGGCGGCGATCGACCCGGTCTGGCATTTGCCCGGTATCGCCGCGCGTTTCGGCGTTGCCGAGCCGGACTTGCGGCGCACCCTGTTCGAGGAAACCGGCGGCATGTTCCCCGAGCTGGTGACGCGTCCCGACCTCGACGTGTTTCTGCCGCCGATCGGCGGCACTACCGTCTACCTGTTCGGCGACGTGGCGCGGATCGGCGACCCCGACACGGTGATTGCCTGCCGCGTGCACGACGAGTGCAACGGTTCCGACGTGTTCGGCTCCGACATCTGCACCTGCCGCCCCTATCTCGTGCACGGGGTCGAGGTGTGCGCCGCGACCGCGCAGCAGGGCGGCGTCGGCATCGTCGTCTACAACCGCAAGGAGGGGCGGGCGCTCGGCGAGGTGACCAAGTTCCTCGTCTACAACGCCAGAAAGCGCCAGGAGGGCGGCGACCGCGCCGAAACCTATTTCCGCCGCACCGAATGCGTCGCCGGCGTCCAGGATATGCGGTTCCAGGAGTTGATGCCGGACGTCTTCCACTGGCTCGGCATCCGCCGCGTCGACCGCTGGGTGTCGATGTCGAATGTCAAGCACAAGGCGGTGCGCGCCCAGGGGATCGAGGTCGTCGAGCAGGTCGCGATCCCCGAGCACCTGGTGCCGACCGACGCGCAGGTCGAGATCGCGGCGAAAAAGGCGGCCGGCTACTTTGCCCCGGCCGGCGCGCCAACGCCACGCCAGCTGCGCCGTACCAAGGGCCGCAGCCTCGGGACGTGACGGGTTTGACGAGGGGCGTGAGCGGCGCCGATCAGCTGGCCGACACCTTGCGCTCCGCCGCCGCGGTGCGCGAGCGCTGCCATATCGTGCTGAGCGCGGCCGAGCGCGGCGAGACGCGGCATTTCCGGCTCGACGCCGGGCATCTCGACGATGCCGTCGCGCATGTCGTCGCGACAACGCGCCGCCGCTTTCCCGACCTCAAGGTGCCGTTTCACAGCCGCTGGCGGCATTTCGATACCGGTGGCGTCGAGCGGGCTGCGCTGGTCGCGGCCGATGCCGATGCGGCGGAGCGGGCGCGCGCCCGGCTCGACCTGGCGATCGTCTCGGTGCTGCTCGATGCCGGGGCGGGGGCGGACTGGTGCTATCGCGAAGCCGAGACGGGCCGCGTCTTCCGGCGCTCGGAGGGGTTGGCGGTGGCGAGCCTGCGCGCGATGCAGCAGGGGCTGTTCTCGTCGGATCCGGCCATCCGCTGGCGCGCCGACGCGGCGACGCTGATGGCGTTGTCGGACGCTAACCTGGGCACGGCGATGCAGCACCGCCCGGACAACCCGCTCGCCGGGCTGGCGGGGAGGGCGCAGCTGCTGCGCCGCCTCGGCGCGGTCATTGCCGCACAGCCGGAGATCTTCGGCACACCGGCGCGGCTCGGCCATCTCTACGATTACTGGCTGCCCCGCCGCGGTGAATTGCCGGCGCCGGACATGCTGCGCCTGGTATTGCGCGCCTTCGGGACGATCTGGCCGGGGCGTCTCGCGGTCACCGGCGTGCCGCTCGGCGATTGCGGCCGCCACACGGCGGTGCCCGGAGATGGGCTGGTGCCGTTCCACAAGCTCAGCCAGTGGCTCGTCTATTCGCTGATCGAGCCGCTGCAGGATGCGGGTTTTCGTATCACCGACATTGACGGCCTGACCGGCCTTGCCGAATACCGCAACGGCGGGCTCTTCATAGATTGCGGTGTTGTCGTGCCGCGCGATGCGGCATTGCTGCGCCGGCCGCTCGATCCGTTCGATGAGCCGGTCGTCGAATGGCGCGCCCTGACCGTCGCCCTGCTTGACCGGCTGGCGGAGCGGGTGCGCCGGCAGCTTGGCGTGTCGGCGGCGGAGTTTCCGCTCGCCTGCGTTCTCGAAGGCGGCAGCTGGGCCGCCGGGCGCCAGCTCGCCGCGCAGCGCCGCCCCGCCGGCGTACCGCCGCTCCACATCGCCAGCGACGGCACGCTGTTTTAGCGACCGCAGGTTGACTGTATAGTTTCCGCAGAAAACGCAGCGAGGCTCCGATGCTGACGGATCGATATGGTCTTGGCTTATCCACGGCGTCCGCCGCCGCGCGGGATGCCTATGTCGCGGGCAGCGATCTGGCGCTGACATTCTATCCAGGCGGCGCCGAGGCCTATGACCGAGCCATTGCCGCCGACCCCGGTTTTGCCCTGGCCTATGCCGGCAAGGCGCAGCTCTTGCTGCGGCAAGGCGATGTCGCCGCGGCGCGGGCGGCTCTCGCGGCGGCCAAGGAGGCAAGTGCCGGCGTGTCGGAGCGCGAAGCCAGCCATATCGCGTTCCTCGACCTGGTGTTTGCCGGCCGCATTGACGCCGCGATCGACGCCTTGTACGGGCATTTGGCCGCCTGGCCGCGCGACGCGCTGCTGGTGTCCGTCGCGGCCAACCCCAACGGCCTCATCGGCAATTCCGGCCAAATCGGGCAGAAGCACCGCATAGCGGCGCTGATGGACAGCCTCGCACCGCATTACGGCGAGGATTTCTGGTTCCTCTCCTATCATGCGATGGCGCTGTCCGAGGATGGGCAGCTCGCGGCGGCCCGGCCAAAGATCGAGCGATCGGTGGCGCTCAACCCAAAAAACGCGCACGCGGCGCACGGGTATGCGCATGTCTGCTACGAGAGCGGCGAGGCGGACACGGGACGGAGCTTCCTTTCCGCGTGGCTTGCCGACTATCCGCGCGAGGCCTATTTCCACGGCCATCTGAGCTGGCATTTGGCGCTGTGCGAAATCCAGGCCGGCCATTGGCAGGAGGCGCTGGCGCTGTACCGGGACGCCATCGCGCTCGATCGGCACAGCGGCGGTCCGCAAAACAAAATGTCGGACGGGGCGGCGTTTTTGTGGCGCTCCGAGCTTGCCGGTCAGCCGCGCGACACCGAGGCGTGGCGCGAGCTGTATGGGTACGCGAACAGCGCCTTGCCGCGCCCCGGCAACGGCCTCGCCGATCTGCACGTGATCCTGGCGCAGGCCGTCATGGGCGACGACGCCGCGCTCGATGCCCGCGCCCGCCAGATGGCCGAGTTGGCGCGCGAGCAGCGTTATCCGTCCGGCTCCTACCTGCCGACGCTGGCCCCCGGCTTTCGCGCGTTCGACCGCGGCGATTTCGCCGCCGCGATCGAGGCGCTGGCGCCGCTCGCCGGCCAGAACGAGCGCATCGGCGGCAGCCGGGCGCAGCACGACCTGATCGAGTTCACGTTGCTGAAGGCCTGTCTCAACGCCGACCGGCTGGAGGAAGCGCGCCGCCTGCTCGCGGCGCGCCGCCCCGGCGCCCGCGGCATCCCCGTCGCCGGCGTTGCAGCGCTGCAGTAAGGCAGCGGGATCTACTCGGCTGCCATTCTGCGCAGCTCTTCCGCCGCCGACAGGATCGGCTCGCCTTCGATCGCGCGCGAGGGCTTGCCGTCGACGCCGAGCAGCGGCTCGCCGACCAGCGTCACGCGATAGAGTTGGCGATCGAAGTCAGATTCGAAGATGTCGCGCGGTGCAAGATGCACCGTCGAGCGATTGTCCCAGAACGCGATGTCGCCGGCGTTCCATTTGAAGCGCACGGTGTATTCCGGCCGCGTCACGTGTTCCCACAGGATCTCGAGGATCTTCTGGCTTTCGCGCGGGGTCAGCCCGACGATCGACTTCAGGAAGGAGGGGCTGACGAACAGGATGCGCTCGCCTGTTTCGGCATGAACGGTCACCAGCGGATGCTCGCTGCGCAAGGCGCGGCGCCGCACCCGTTCGTTGTAGTCGCTGCGCGGCGAGGCGGCCTCGCGCGGCACGAACGCATGGATGCCGCGCAGCCCGTCGACAAACCCGCGCATCGTTGGCGACAGCCCGTTATACGCCGCGGCGAGGTTGGTCCAGAAGGTGTCGCCGCCATAGGGCGGTATCGTCACGCCGCGCAGGATCGAGGCGCAGGGCGGGTTGACCGCGGCGGTGATGTCGGCATGCCATCCCGACCACGGCGTCACCGGCATTGCCTCGCGGTTCTCGTTGGCGGTGCGGTTCTTCGCCACCGAGTAGATCTCCGGGTGCCCCTCGACATAGCCGAAGACGGCATGGCCGATCGTCGGCTCGCCGAATTGCCGCGCCAGCGCCACATGCTGCGCGTGATCGAGATGCTGGTCGCGGAAGAAGACGACCTTCCATTTGAGGAAGGCGTCGCGAACCTCGCGCAATTGGTCCGGCGGCAGCGGCTTCGTCAGGTCGACGCCGCGAATTTCCGCCCCGATATGCAGCGTCAGCGGCGCGATCTCGATGGTTTCCGTCATCGACTTTTCCTTCCCAAGGCTTTCGCAGCAACGGTGGACCGGTCGCGCCGGGACTGTCAATCAGGCGGAAGAGGCAGGATGCGGAGACCGCGCGCGCTCGATCAGGTCGGCGACGACGCCGCTCAGCTGCGCCGCGCGGAACGGCTTTGAGATCACCGGAAATTCCCCCGCCGGCGCTTGCAGGCCGGCATAGCCGGTCGTCAGCAGCACCGGCAGGCCGGGGCGCAGGGTTCTCGCTTGGCGCGCAAGGGCGGCGCCGGAGATCCCGCCCGGCATCACCAGGTCGGTGAACAGCAGGTCGATCGGTTCCGGACCGCGCAGCACGGTCAGCGCCTCCCGGCCGTCCTGCGCGACCAGGGTCCGGTATCCCAGGGATTCCAGCATTTGGAACGAGACCTCACGCACGTCGGCATCGTCCTCGACGAGGAGGATCGTTCCGGTGCCCGGCCGCGCCGCTTCTGTCGCCGCTTCATCGCGGGCGATGTTCTCCGCATCGGGGACGACCGGCAGGTAGAGCGTCACGCGGGTGCCGACGCCGACGGCGCTGTCGATGTGCAGGCCGCCGCCCGATTGTTTGGCAAAGCCGTACACGGTCGACAGCCCGAGCCCCGATCCCTTGCCGACCTCCTTGGTGGTGTAGAACGGCTCCAGCGCCCGCGCAGCGACCTCCGGCTTCATGCCGGCGCCGTCATCCGCGACGGTAAAGGCGATGTAGTCCCCCGGGGCGAGCTCGCGGTCGACCGGCAGCTGCGCCGTCGCGGCATGATTTGTCGTCAGCCGCAGGTGGCCGCCGTTCGGCATCGCATCGCGCGCGTTCAGCACCAGGTTCATCACGGCGGCTTCGAATTGCGCCGGGTCGATCCTGCAGCGCGGCAGGTCGGCGGGACACTCGATCTGCAGGGTGATGGTTTCGCCGACCGCACGGCGGATCAGCACCTCGATTTCACGCAGCAGCGCGCCCAGATCGGCCGCTACCGGACGCAGCGCCTGGCGGCGCGCAAAGGCGAGCAGCTGCTGCGTCAGTTGCCCGCCGCGGTCGACCGCCCGCAGCGCCGCCTCGGCAAGCGAGGTGATACGCTCTGCGGGGGCCTCTTGCACGATCAATTCGAGGCAGCCCATCGCCGCCGTCAGCAGATTGTTGAAATCGTGCGCAACGCCGCCCGTCAGCTGCGCGACGGTCTCCAGCTTGGCGAGGTGCTCCATGCGATGGCGCTCGGTGGTCTCGTGCAGGATGCAGATCGCGCCGACGATCGCGCCGAGCTGGTCGTAGAGCGGGGTGAAATCCGCGTCGTAGATGATCTCGGCGCTGCGGGCGGCGGAGAAGAACCGATAATCCCGTATCTCGGCGCGGCGGCCGGCGAGCGCGTCGAGCCAGGCCTGGCCGACTGGGTGGTCTCGAAAATCCGGGAACGCCTCGAACACGGTGCGGCCCAGCACGGCGCTGCGCGGCTTCCCGTTGATCCGCTCCATCGCGCTGTTCCACACCAAGTGGCGCATCTCCTTGTCGACGACGACGATCCCCTCCGAGGTGTTTTCGATAATAAGTTCGAACAGCAGCCGTTCGCGGCGCAGCCGCTCCTCCATCTCGCCGCGCTCGGTGATGTCGCGGGCAGTGGCCATGATGTGAGGGTCGCCGTCCAGCTGCTCCGCCACGCGCACGAACATGACGTCGATCGTGCGCGTCACCCCGGCCATCTTGCGGTGCGCGACGTATCGCTTATTGTCGCCGGTGCGAATGCATTCGCGCATCAGGCTGAGTGGGAGTTCGGCCTGCGCCGGGCCGAGCACCTCCTCCACCGGGCGGCCGATGATCTCCTCGTACCGCAAGCCGTAGGCGCGCTCGGTCGCGCGGTTGAGGCCGGCATAGACGAAGCGGCCGTCGCCGGTCGCCCGGAACAGCGTCAGCCAATCGGGCGAATTGTCGAAGATCGCCTGGATCTGAGCGCGGCTGGCGCCGAGCTGGCGATAGTGGCTGGCGGCGAGCTCGCGCAGCCGTTCGTTCGACTCCCGCAGCCGCCGCTCGCTTTCGAGCAGCGCCGCGGCGGCGGTCTCCTCGTTTTTGCGCCGCCGGGTGCTGTCGATCGTAATGCCGTGCATGCATGATGGGGCGCCGTCCGACCCCGGCTCGGTACGGCCGAGAAAAACGACCCAACGCGCCTCGGCCCCAGGCTCGCCCGCGGGCGCGGCAAGTTGCGCCTCGATCCGCATCGGGCCGATGCGATCGCGAACACCGGCAAGCTCCTTGGCGACGCGGCGGCGGTCGGAGGGATGGATCGCGTCGAGAAGATCGGCGTGACGGTTGCCGCCCGTTCGCGGCGACCGGCCGAGGTTGCGAAACATCTGGCCGGACCATTGCATATGGCCGGTGCCGAAATCCCATCGCCACGCGCCGATTTCGCCCGCCTCCAGCGCCGCGTCGACATCGAATTGACCAACATCGAATTGCGGACCGGCTCTGCCGGCGTCGGCGCTCGCGGTCCGTGGAACCTCTTTCACCTCACCGCCTCCGTCGCCGCGGTGCACTCGGCAATGACGTCCGCTGCCCTCGCTTTGCGACGTGCCAAGCGGCTAGCCTCGTTATTCCCTGCACCGCGAGGCATGCGCGCGCCCGGGGTGATCGGCTGTCACGGATTGCTCTCAGGATCGCTCGGTCGCTCGATCATGCAGGTGACTTTTCAGCATGTCGCTCACGTAAGTTGCCTTGAGGACTATAAAGGACCGGTCCGTATCCTCAAACAAGCCTGCGGCTTTCCAACTAATTGGGCGGCGCCGTGTCGGGCGCCCTTCGGGTGGGGATCCGCGATGAGACGGGGAGCCAGCGAACCATGTCCATCAGAAACGAGATCGAGGCCGCCCCTTCCGCCGGCGGATTGCGGGCGATGCCGCGCACCGTGGTCGCGCTCGGCTTCGTCTCGTTGTTCATGGATATGTCGTCCGAGACCATTCACAGCCTGCTGCCGGTCTTTCTGGCAACCGCGATTGGCGCGAGCGCGCTCTCCATCGGCATTATCGAGGGCGTCGCCGAAGCGGCGACCCCAGTGACCAAATTGTTCTCCGGCGCGATCAGCGATTGGCTCGGCAAGCGCAAGCCGCTGATCCTGCTTGGCTACGGTCTGGCCGCGCTCAGCAAGCCATTGTTCCCGCTGGCCTCGGGGGTGGGGACGGTGCTCGTCGCGCGGTTCATCGACCGCATCGGCAAGGGTATCCGCGGCGCGCCGCGGGATGCGCTGGTCGGCGACTGGACGCCGAAGGCATTGCGCGCGACGGCATTCGGCCTGCGGCAGTCGATGGACACGGTCGGCGCCTTCCTCGGGCCGCTCTTCGCGATGCTGCTGATGGCGGTCAGCGGCAACGACTTCCGCTTCGTGTTTTGGATCGCCGTCATTCCCGCCGCCTTCACCGTCGCGATCATCCTGTTCGGCGTGCGAGAAGCCGAGCCGGTCGGCGCCCAGGAACATCGCCGGTTCCCGATCCGGCGTTCGGAACTCGGTCGGCTGGACAGCGCCTTCTGGCGGCTGGTCGGGATCGCGACGGTGTTGACGCTCGGCCGCTTCAGCGAGGCGTTCCTCTTACTGCTGGCCCAGCATGTCGGGCTGGCGGTCGCGCTGGTACCGGCCACCCTCGTGCTGATGAACATCGTCTACGCCGCGAGCGCCTATCCGTTCGGTCGCCTCGCCGATCGGCTGGACCGGGGGACGCTGCTGGCGCTCGGCATCATCTTGCTGATTGCAGCGGATTTCGTGCTGGCGACGGCGACGTCGGTCTGGCAGACCGCGCTCGGCGTGAGCCTCTGGGGGCTGCACATGGGCGCGACCCAGGGATTGCTGACGACGCTCGTCGTCGACGCCGCCCCCGCCCGGCTGCGCGGCACGGCGGTCGGCGTCTACAATTTGATCACCGGTCTCGGCCTAGTGGCCGCGAGCGTCATCGCGGGCGGGCTGTGGAGCGAATTCGGGCCCGGCGCGACGTTCTTCGCGAGCGCCGCCTTCGCCGGCCTCGGCCTTCTCGGGATGTTGCACTGGCGGCCGGCTTAAATTCCGCAGGTATTACAAATTTGTCTAGGTCGGGCTCATCCCGGCCTCGCGCGGGCTATAGTGCCGTCATGGAGCGACGGCGGAGAATTGGGACGACC
>JBLMXS010000303.1:0-6538 GCA_050257895.1 Thiohalocapsa sp. | reverse complement strand
AAGCACAACTGGCCGACGATCATCGTCATCGCCGCGAGAAACGTCAGGAACGTTAGGGTTGAACCGGACACGGTGCCGCCTCGCAAGGATCGACAAGGATCAATAGGTCAGACTGTTGCGGATCATCGTCCGCATCGTGACCCCGGCCATGAGGAGGCCGACAAGCGCCAAGCCGAGAATGAGCTTGCCGCGCGGATCGACGAACAGCACATCAAGATAAGTGGGTGCGACGACGAGCAGGGCCCCGGTGACGAGAAACGGCATTGCCCCGAGCACGATTGCCGACATCCTCACCTCGGCCGAGGCCGCCCTTGCCTTCAACCGCACCGAGCGCCGCTTTCGCAGGATTTGGCTGAGGGCCTCCAGTGTCGCGGCCAAATTGCCGCCGGTCGACTGCTGCAGGGCCACCGCCGTAGCCAGAAAGCGCAGCTCCGGATTGCCGACCGTCATGGCCATTCGAGCCAATGCCTCGTTGACCGGCACGCCGATATCGGCCTGGTCGGCGACCGCGGCGAACACCGTGCTGACCGGTGGCTTGGCATCCTGCCCGACGGTCCGGATCGCGACGCTGACCGGCAGCCCCACCCGCAGCGTGCGCACCACCATGTCGATGCCGTCGGGCAGCATGTCGACGAACCGCGCGTCGGCGCGCGCCTGCTCGCGCGCCATGACGATTCGCGGCACCAGGAAAAATCCGACAACAGCCGCAAGCGCGGTGACGTGACTCGGCAGGTGCAGCGCCAGTCGGCCGAGCACCCCGACCGCGAGCGCCGTCGCGATGCCCAGGCCCAGGAGGAAGCCGAAGCTGGACGACACCCCCCAGACACGCCGCATGCGAATGGTGAAGATGCTGCGCGGGGACCAATGCGAGACGGGGACGACCTCCGGCAACCCCTGGGCCGGCAACCGCGGGTTCGTGATCAGGCTGACGCGGCGCGCGACCGCTTGCTCGCGCGCCCTGCCGACCAGCGCCAACGCCAGCAGGAGCACGGTGGCGACCGCGGACAGCAGCAACCAGAGGACGAGCGGCGACATTATGTCACTCCTTTGTGTCTTCGGCGCTGGTCGCTTTCAGGAACGCCGCTGCCAGCCCGTAGTAGTTGAGGCGCGGCAGGAAACGGGGGCGAATGCCGCTGGCTTCGAAGGTGCCGATCAGCGACCCATCGGCGCGCTCACCCTCGTAGTTGAAGGTGAACAAATTGCCGAGAACGATGACCTCGCCTTCCATGCCGACCACCTCTGTCAGCTCGGTGACGCGGCGGGTCCCGTCGCGCATCCGTTCGATGTGGACGATCAGATCGAGGGCGCTGACCATCTGGCCGCGGATGGCGCGGCTTGGCAGATTGACGTTGGCCATCATCACCATGTTTTCGACCCGGGCGAGCGCGTCGCGGGCCGAGTTGGCGTGAACGGTGGACATCGAGCCGTTATGGCCAGTGTTCATCGCCTGCAGCATGTCGAAGGCCTCGGCGCCGCGAACCTCGCCGACGATGATCCGGTCCGGCCGCATGCGCAGGGCGTTGCGCACGAGGTCGCGCTGCGTCACCTGGCCGCTCCCCTCGATACTCGGGGGGCGGGTTTCGAGCGGCAGCACGTGGGGTTGTTGCAGCTGCAATTCCGCCGTGTCCTCGATGGTGACCACACGTTCTCCCGGATCGACGAGGCGGGACATTGCGTTGAGCAGGGTTGTCTTGCCCGAGCCAGTGCCGCCGGAGATCAGAATGTTGAGGCGGCAGCGGGCGGCGATTTCCAGCGCCCGCGCGAGTTCCGGCGAGACGGTCTTGAACTCGACCAGCTTCGAGAAATCGAAGAAGCTCCGGGTAAATTTCCGGATCGAGATACACGGTCCCTTGAGGCTGAGTGGCGGGATGATGACGTTGACCCGGCTGCCGTCGGCAAGGCGGGCGTCGAGCATCGGCGAAGCTTCGTCGACCCTGCGTCCGATCGACGAGGCGATCCGCTGCGCCACGTGCAGGACATGCAGGGTATTGCGGAACCGCAGGCCGGTCAGCTCCAGCTTGCCGCGCCGTTCGACATAGATCTGCTGCGGTCCGTTCACCAGGATGTCGGCGACCGTCTCGTCCTCGAGCGGGGCCTCGAGAGGGCCGAGCCCGATCATGTCGTCGACCATCGCATTCGCGAGGGTCTGCTGCTCGTGCTGGTTGACCAGCAGGCGCTCTTGATCGGCAGTCTCGGCGACCAGCTGCTCGATCCGCACGGCGAGTTGCGAGCGGTCCATGCGCACTGCCAGGGCCGGGTCGATCTGCGCCAGGATGCGGTCATAGATGACGTCGTACGGCCTGTGCGCCGCCGGCGGCTCGACGGGCTTTGTCATGTAAGCTGCAGCATTGGCGCCGGACGTCGCCACGCTGGGGGCGGTCAGGACGGGTCGGAGTGGCATCAGCCGAAGATCCGATGCCAGAGAGAGCCGTCCTGCTCGCCGGCCGCGCCCGAAAGCTGCAGCGACAGCGTCGCCATGCCGTCCCGGACCGCACTACATTCCTGGAGGGCCTTGGTGCCCATCATCGCCTCGCGCATGATGTGGCGGTCCCAGCGGATCGTCAGGTCGGGGGGCGGGATGACGCGCAGCATCTCCTCCTCGGGCAGCGCGCCGTCCGCGTTCTTCTTGTTCAACACGTGCAGCAGCGGGCGATTGGCGACCTTTTCGCCGAGCAGCTCGCGCCACCGGCCGACTTCTCGCACGCAAGCCAGCGTGCCGTCGCTGACCAGCAGCACGGTGGCGGGCAGCCGCAAGATCTGGGGAAGCGACATCGCCGCCTGCGCCGGCAGGTCGACCACCACATAGCGGTAATGCGCGAGCACTTTTTGCAGCAGCTGCAGGACTGCCGGCTCGTGCAGCTCGACCTGTTCCGACAGCGGCTCGAGCCCGGCCAGCAGGCCGAGCTGGTTGGTGATCGGCACGACGCCGCGTTCGAGAAACAGCTGGTCGATGCGCCGGGGATCATCGAGCGCCTCGCGCAACGCATGTCCCGGCTGCGCATCGAACTGCATCGCGGCATCGCCCGAGTGCAGATCGAGGTCGAGCAGCAATACGCCGCGCCGCCGCGCCTCGGCGAAGTACCAGGCAAGGTTGGTGGCAATCGTGGTGGCGCCGACCCCGCCCCGGACGCCGATGACGAGGACCAACCGGCCGCCGCGCAGCGGCTGCTGGGTACGCTCGCCGTTGCTGATCTCGGTCAGCGTGCGCGCGAGCAGACTGTCGACCAGCGGCTTATAGAAATACTCCGCGACGCCGGCCGCCTTCAGATCGCGATACAAGACGATGTCGTTGCGTTCGCCGACGACAACCACCTCGGTTTCGGGATTGCCCATTTCGGCGAGCCGGTTGATCGCGGGCAACGGATCGCTGGTCCCGCCGATGTCGACGACCAGCAGGCGCGGCCAGCCCTGCTGGGGAAGCTCCGCGATCGCGGTTGCAATGTCGCCGCGCACCACGCGAGGTTTCGGGAAGCCGAGATCGACGAAGCAGCGCCGCACCGTCTCCGCGGAACGCTCATCGAGAAGGTATGCCGTCGCCGTCCGCGGCGGCTGGTCGGCGGCCGGCGCAGCTGGCGTCTTCTCGGCGAGTTCGGCCGTCGGATCGGCCGGCGGCTTTGCGCGAGTGTGCATTCCCTGTCATTCCGCGGGCGCAATGTTGCTGCCGGGCAACGGCGCCCCTCTTGCCCGGCCACCAATGACGTGCGGCAAGATAGCGACGGGGCACGCGGAATCCGTGATCTGGATCAAAAATTCCAAGCATTTAAGGTAAATGCCCGACCAGCGCGGCCTCAGCGAGGGAAGCAGGCGCTCGCGGTCAGCGTCGTGCTGTAAGGCAAGAGGTCATGGACCAGCCAGTCGAAGGGCAGGCTGGCATTCACCTGGATGCCGTTCGCGTTGCCGTCGGCGTCGACGCTGCAGCTGCCGGTGGTCCGGTTAAACACCGATGCTGGGTCGTCGAACCACAGAGCGAAAGCTTGGCTCGCCGCATAAACGGGCACGTTCGGGCAGAGCGAGGGGTTTACCGCGGCGCAGCGCGCGGCAGCCTGGACGGCGTAATCAAGCGCCGTCTGCATCCAGATCGCCCGAGAGAATTCGACGAGACCCAGCACGATCAGCAACAGCGTCGGCAAGACGATGGCGAACTCGACCGACGTCACGCCGCGTGTGGCGCACCACCTTCTCGCGCGTCGCCGCGGCACCGCGACACTCATTTGAGGCGGCGATATGCCTGGCTGCCGAGCATTACCGGGTTCGGCAGTCCGGGGTACGGCAGAACGGGCGTATACGGAAGCTCGGCGCTGACCGATGCGTAGACGCCGGCTGGACAGACCGCGCCGGTTACCGTCGTACAATCGGGGCAGGTGTGGCTGCTGCAGTCGCCCAGGACAGTGGCGGAACCGTCGGTTGGCGGGTCCGGCAGTTGCGTGAAGTTGTTGGCGTTGTCGGTGCAGCCGCAGACTTGTGCAACATCCGGCGTCACCTGGGTCCCGACGTTTGTCGCGGTCCGGACGGCGTTCTTGATATTCTCCCGGTTCCATTGATGCAGCGACGCGTATTGAGCGCCCGCCGCCGCGGCCCCCTCCACCTGCAGCGCCTGGTAGAACCCGAAGCCAAGATCGAACAACGCGACCAGCAAGATGATGAGGATGGGCAAAGCCAGCGCGAACTCGACCATCGCCACGCCGCGCGTCGATGAATATCGCAACGCTTTCAGCTTGCCGATCGGTGGTCGGAATGAAGGCATAACCGGTCGCTCTCACTCGACCAGAATCGCCTGGCCGCCGATCCGTCTCGTGCCGGTGTCGCATCCGGTAGCATCAAGGCTTGGCGTGCCGCCGATCGATAGCGTCCAGGCGACGATCTCGAAGCAGGTGGCGGTGCCCGAGGCGTTGCCGTTGAACACGACGGGCTGGCTGGGGAAGTACAAGATGCCGGTCAGCGTCGTCGTGCCGGAGAACGAGTTCGTGTGGTTGCTGGCGGCGCGGCGGTCCTGGAAGAACAGCGTCTCGACGGGCAGGCCGGTGGCGCTGTCGGCGGCCGGCAGTCCGGTCAAATTCATTGTCCCTCCCGAGACATCGACCGTCGGGATCTGCGATGCCGATCCGCTGCTCGTCAGGACGATGGCGACGCCGTTCGGCTTTGGGGCGAGCAAGGGGTTTATCGCAACGCACCTTGGATCGGAGCCGGCCAGCGAATTGACCGAGGTGCCGCTGGTCATCTTGAATTTGGAGTTTTGTACGGCTCCGTCGATGATGTAGACGCCGGGGCAGAGGTTCACGGTGTCGCCCGTTTTGCTCAGGTCGATGCCCTTGCATATTGTCACGACGGTGCCGCTGCTGGGTCCGATCGTCGACGCGGCATTGGGGGTCGTGCATGCCGGGGCCAGGCTCGGCGACGGGGTTGTCACGTCGGAATACGGATCGGGGATCGACGGCGCATTCTCGCCCGTCGGGCAAAGCGTGTTGTCGACCCCGCTGGCGCTACCGCCGACGTACAGGTGATCGCAGGCGAGGGTGGCGCCGCCGGTGACCTGCACCGCGGCCGATGCGCTCGAGTTTACCCAGGCCGTGCAGTTCGCCAGCGTCGCGTGCGCGCCGGTGCCGTTGACCTTGAGGGCACCGCTGTCGCTCGGGTCGAGGATTCCGGCGCAACCATTGGTGCCGACGACCGTCGCGACGGCGCGGCCGTGCAGGACGAATTCGTCCGGGAACACCACCTTGGCCAGCGCCAGCACGTATGGCTGCCGGATCAGAACTTCGACATAGTCGCTGTCATTGGCATGGGGACCGTCGCAGGGAGCGCCGACATACACCGCCGGGATGGCCTCGCAGCCGGCGCCCTGGCCGTCGGCGAAGCCGGCCTTGCCGGCTATCGCGTAGGCCTGCTGTGAATAAGGGCTGGGGTAGCCGACGTGATTTGCGGTTGCCGCCGCCAGCGCCGCACTATCGGCCGCGGCCTGCATACGACGCTGGGTATCCAGCGCCAACACGACCTCGACGCCGAGCGAGACGAACCCGATGATGGCAACCAGCAGCAGCGCGATCTGGATTGCCGCCGCGCCGCGGCAGCTTGCCGGCCACCGCCGCAGCGACAGCAACCAACGGAAATAGCGCAGCCCGCCGCACGCGCGCCGCAGAACCCAATCAGCCGAGCGAAATATCGGATAGAGCATGGTCCGCATAAGTCATTTATGTCGCAGCTGCGCAAAGATATCTGCGGTTATCGGGAAAGGCGGTGCCATCGTCAGTGAAATGCTTCAGTTATCTTGGCAGGGACCCTATCAAAGGTGGTACCAGCGCGGATTGATTTGGATCAATATTTCCCGCGCAGCGCGGTCTTGGTCACTCCGCGAAGAGGCCTACTCAGGCGGCAGCGAGTCCGGGTCGGCCGGCTTCAATGCCACGGCAGCAGATTGAGGGTAACCCTCCGCGGGGGGCCGCCTTGCATTGAGGCGGCGGTTGGGGATTGTCTGGAAGCAGCGGTGCAAATGACAGTGTTTGCACCAATGCAAGAGACGGTGCGATGGCGCGAGTTGAGG
>JBLMXS010000302.1:0-3351 GCA_050257895.1 Thiohalocapsa sp. | reverse complement strand
CGAGCCTGGCGAAGAGCGTCGTCGCCGAGTTGATCAACGAGCCCGACCACGCGGTACATCGCGGCTGGCTGGGCGTGCGGATCCAGGCGGTGACCGACGAGATCGCCGAGAGCCTCGGCCTCGACAAGGCGTCCGGCGCGCTGGTCGCCAGCGTCAACGACAACGGGCCGGCGCAGGGCGGCGGCATCCAGCCCGGCGACGTGATCCTCAGCTTCGACGGCAAGAAGGTGCCCGACATGCGGCATCTGCCGCGCCTCGTCGCCGCCGAGACGGTCGGCAAGATCGTCCCGGTCAAGGTCTGGCGCAAGCGCCAGGAAGTGACGCTGCAGGTGACTCTGGGCAAGCTCGACGAGACCGAAAAGGTAGCCGCCCACACGCCGGCCAAGGAGAAGCCGTCAAAGAGCGAGACGAGCACCGTCTCGGCGCTCGGCCTCACCCTGTCGAACATCACGCCGGAGCTGAAGGACAAGTTCTCGCTGAGCGATGACAAGGGGGTCGTCATCGTTGACGTCGGCAAGGACAGCCCCGCCTCCGAAAAGGGCCTCAAGGCCGGCGACGTCATCATGGAGGCGGCGCAGGAGGAGATCAAAAGCGCCGGCCAGGTTGTCGGCAAGATCGACGACGCCAAAAAGGCCGGCCGCAAGTCGATCCTGCTGCTGGTCGAGCGGCAGGGCGACCTGCGCTTCGTCGCCTTGCGGCTCGATCAAAGCTGAGGCGAGCCGGCGACAGTCGGAGCCGGCGCCTATCCCGGCTCAAGTCGGGGTGCGCACGGCACCACGCGATTGCGGCAGATGCCCTCGCTTGGGGACAGTGTTCCGGCAGCCGCTATATGCGCGGCCGCCGCCGACGGGCTGCGCAGCACTCGCTGAGCAGATGCATTTTTTCGCTTGACAATGATCCAATCAATTTTTAGGCAACCGTTAACCACAATTGCAGCGGCAATTCGTTAACCGTGACCGCTAACTATAATTGAAGCCCAAAACGTGTACATTAAATTCATCTAATATTGCAATTGACGATGGCCGGCCTTTTCGATAAATTGCAGTGAATTCTCAGGCCGGGGTCCCCCACCGTGGCAAGCATCTTCTGCGCGAATGCGGCAGCAGGCCGCAATACCATCAGTGACAGGAAAACTGCGGCGGTTGGCGGCGGCGAACGCACTTCCGGCCGTGCTCGGCTGGCTGCCTCGGCGGGCATTATTTGGCGCGGCATCGCCGCCGACTGCAGCGGCACGATCGCCGTCTTGGCGGGTCTAACGCTGGCACTTCTCGTCGGTTTTACAGGGCTGGCGATCGATGTCGGCGTGTGGCAGATGCACAAGCGCGACATTCAGGGCACGGCGGACTCGGCCGCCTATTCCGCCGCGGTCGCGATCGGCAAGCACGCCGATGCGACGAAGAACGCCAAGGGCATCACGGCGCAGATGGGGTTCGTCGACGGCCAAGCTGGCGTCACCGTCGCGGTCAAC
This sequence comes from Thiohalocapsa sp., assembly GCA_050257895.1. Lineage (GTDB taxonomy): Bacteria > Pseudomonadota > Alphaproteobacteria > ATCC43930 > CGMCC-115725 > DATARH01. Next base: position 1,883 of record JBLMXS010000302.1, on the reverse strand, counting down.
AAGCCGCCGACGCAAGGCAAGTACGCCGGCAACAGCTCGGCGGTCGAGGTCGTCGTCACGGCGCCGCAGCAGAGCTATCTCTCGAAACTCTATTCGTCATCGGCGCCGACCGTGGCGGCGTCGGCGGTGGGGCTGTTCGGCGACACCAACACCCAGTATTGCGTTCTCTCCCTCTCCTCCAGCGCGAGTGGGGCGGTCACTACCTGGGGCAGCTCGGCGGTCGATTTCAATAACTGTAGTCTCCAGGTCGACTCGTCGGCGAGCGATGCGCTGAGCGTCGGCGGCAGCGGCTCGCTGACCGCCACCCAAATCTCGGTCAACGGCAACTACACTACCGGCACCTCGTCGACGTTGAATTACGACTATATGAGCGCGCCGGGCGCACCGACGATCGCGGATCCCTACGCGAACGTGGTGGCGCCGACCGCGACGTGCCCGGGCTATTCCAAGAACGTCCCGTCCGGGGCGGTGCCGGCCGGCAGCTACTGCAGCGGAATGACGTTCAACTCCGGCGCTTCCTACGTGCTGACGGGCACTTACATCGTCTCTGGGAGCCACTCCTGCTTCTGCGTCAACGGCGGCGCCACGCTGACGAGCGGCCTCGGGGGTGTGACGATCATCCTGACCGATGGCGCCTCCGTGCAAGTCGGTGCCAACTCGTACGTCACTCTGACGGCGCCGACCTCGGGTACTTATTCCGGGCTAATCTTCTTCCAGGACAAATTGGATACCCAAGCCGCCACCCTGAACGGCGGCACGACGCAGAACTATACCGGGGCGCTCTATTTTCCCGGCGCCAACCTGACCTACAGCGGCAATGGGAGCCAATCGCAGTGCACCCAGATCGTCGCGCTGACCGTGACCTTTACCGGCAATTCGACAATTCAGAGCAATTGCACCGGCACCGGTGTCGCCACCATCACCGGCTACTCGACGATGGTGGCGGGGTAGCGGACGACCCCGCACATCCTTTTCGGCATCAACCCGCACCTTGGGAGGCGACATGATCGGGGCCTTCAAGCGCAAGCCCGTCAACCACGGTCTCGAGAACCGCATCGCCGGCATCGCCGCGAAGGGCCGCCAAGTGGCGGCGGTCACCGAAGCCGAGGCCGACCTCGAAACCGAGGCTGCGCCGCCGCCGTCGGCCGCCGATGCGGCTGCTGCCGGGGTGGCGGAGGCGGCCCCCGCGGCGCCGCCGCCGGAGGGCGTGGCGCAAGCGGCGGCGTCGCTGCCGGAAGCTGCGAAGCCGGCCGTCCAGGCCGAGGTGCGGCAGGGGCCGCTGGGACCGGGCGACCTGCACCTGATCGCCGCGCGCGACGAGCTCGTCAAGCAGCTCGCCACCGAAATCAGTTCCGAACAGCGCGCCGTGCTGCATCGCGGCGACATCGCAAAGCTCGTCGACCACGCGGTCGCCCGGCATTTCCGGCGGGAAGGCACGCCGATCAACGCCGGCATGCGGCGGCGTCTCGTCACCGACGTCATGCAAGAGCTGACGTCGATGGCGGAGGCGCGGCACGCCCCGGTCAGCACCAGCGGCGGCATCAATATCGCTGTTATCGAAGCGGCCCGCGAGCGGATCCATCCGCGCGTCATCGAGCAGCTCGACGTCACCGCAGCGGCGGCGATGCCGCGGCCGCAATTCGAGGCGCAGCTGAATGGCTGGGTGACCGACTTGCTCGCCGAAGCCAAGATCCAGCTCAACTTCGTCGAGCACCGTAAGCTCGTCGACCTGCTGGTAGCGGACATGCTCGGCCTCGGGCCGATCGACACGCTGATGGCCGACGAAACCGTCAGCGACATCATGATCAATGGGCACAAGCAGATTTACGTCGAGCGTCGCGGCAAGGTCGAGCTGACCGACATCAAGTTCCGCGACGAGCAGC
>JBLMXS010000301.1:0-4287 GCA_050257895.1 Thiohalocapsa sp. | reverse complement strand
CCGCCCAGGCGGCGGTGAAGGCGCCACAGTTCTCCGCCTGCACCGCGAACAGCCGCGGCCGGCTGAGGATCTCGCCGCGCCGTTCGAGTTCGCCGAAGCCGCGCGCCAGGCCGAGGATGTTGCTGCCGTAGCCGGTCGGCACCAGGATGTTGTCGGGCACCGCAAAGCCGAGCTGCTCCCACAGCTCGTAGGCCAGCGTCTTGGTGCCCTCGATAAAGAAGGGCTGCCAGTTGTGGCTGGCGTAGAAGCTCTCGTCGACCGCCTGCAGCGCCGCATCGGTGACCTCCTGGCGGGTGCCGGGGATGAGCCGCAGCTCGGCGCCGGCGGCGGCGATCTGCACGATCTTGCCGCGGGGCGCCGCCGCCGGGGCGTAGATGCGGCAGCGCAGGCCCGCCGCCGCGGCATAGGTGGCGATCGAGGAGCCGGCGTTGCCGGAGGAATCCTCGTGGATCGGCCCGCCCCCGACCTCGATGAGATGGTTGAGCATGACGGCCGTGCCCCGGTCCTTGAACGAGCCGGTCGGCATCTGCGATTCGAGCTTGAAATGCACCGGCACGCCCTGCCAGCGCCGCTCGACAAGCGGGGTCCAGCCCTCGCCGAGCGAGACGCGAGGGCCCGCCGACAGCGCCAGTGCGGTCCGGTAGCGCCACAGCGAGGCCTCGGTCGGGTCGATCTGCTCGCGCAACAGGCCGCGTCCCGGCGCGAGGTTGAGATGGCTGCCGCAAGGGCAGCGCCAGATCGGACGGTCGGCGGCGTGATTGGCGCCGCACGCCGGGCACAGGTAGGTGGCCAGCATTCCCAACGCTCCTCGAATTGGCCAGCCATGGCGCGCCGGAGGCTACGGCGCTGAACCCGGCCCGCCGCTGCCCCGTTGACCGAATAGAGGATATGGAGGTAGGGCACGATGGCCGAAGGGAAAATGACGATCGACCACGACGAGATCCGCGAATGGGCCGAAGCCCGCGGTGGCCGCGCCGCACGGGTCCGTCATACCGGCGGCGGCGAGGATCCGGGCGTCATCCGCATCGCCTTTCCGGATGCTCCCCACGCGCGCGACGACAAGCTCGAAGAGATCACCTGGGACGAATTCTTTGAGAAGTTCGACGAGGCCGGGCTGGCGCTCGTCTACCAGGAGGAGACGGCGGACGGCCGCCGCAGCAATTTCAACAAGCTGATCGGTCGCGAGACGGCCGACGCGCGGGCGCACGGCGAGTCGCACACCAGTCGCCACGGCGACGGGCGGCGCTGACAGCGGCTGTCATCGGGGTTGCATCGAACGCCGATCGCGCGATGATCGCGACCGGTTGCGATGCGTGGGGATTCGATGCGGCGAAGCGGGCTGGCTGTCGTCGCGCTGATGGCGCTGGCCGGCGGCAGCCTCGCCAGCGGGGTGGCGACGGCGGCTGATGCCGAGGCGGGCAAGGCGGTATTCAACCGCTGCAAGATCTGCCATACGATCGAGGCTGGCGGGCCGCACCGGGTTGGGCCCAACCTGCACGGGCTTTTCGGCCGCAAGGCCGGCACCGTCGAGGGCTACTCCTATTCGCAGGCGATGAAGCAGTCCGGGATCGTCTGGGATGACGAGACGCTCGCCAAATACCTGCACTCGCCGCGCACCGTTGTGCCCGGCAACAAAATGGCTTTTCCCGGGCTCAAGGACGACAAGCAGACGGCGAATCTGCTCGCCTACCTGCATCAGGCGGCGCAGTAGCCCCGCCACGCGATGCAGGTGAGGGTGGGCTGATGGCGGCGCGGCTGATCGACGGCAAGGCGATCGCGGCGGCGCTGCGCGGCCGGATTGCCGAAGCAATCGGCGTCCTGCGCGAGCAATCCGGGCTCGCCGCCGGGCTTGCTACCGTGCTGGTCGGCGACAACGCGGCCAGCGAGGTTTATATCCGCAACAAGCTGCGCGCCTGCGCCGAGGTTGGCATCGCCGCTTTTGAGCACCGCCTGCCGGCGGATTCGGCGCTGTCAACCGTCCTCGGCCTGATCGCCCGGCTCAACGGCGACGACCGCGTCGACGGCATCCTCGTGCAGCTGCCGTTGCCCGCCGGGATCGACAGCCGGGCCGTGATCGCCGCCCTCGACCCAGGGAAGGACGTCGATGGCTTCCACCCGGTCAATGTGGGCAGGCTATGGAGCGGCGAACCGGGGTTTGTTCCCTGTACGCCGCAGGGCGTGCTCTTGCTGTTGCGCCATGTCATGCCCGAGCTGGCGGGAGTGGAGGCGGTGGTGCTCGGCCGCTCGCCGATCGTCGGACGCCCGGTCGCGGCGCTGCTGTTGGGCGCCGATTGCACCGTGACGGTGGCGCATTCGAAGACGCGCGATGCCGCCGCAATCTGCCGGCGGGCCGACATCCTGGTGGCCGCCGTGGGCCATCCCGGTCTGGTCGGCGCCGACTGGATCAAGCCGGGCGCGACGGTGATCGATGTCGGCATCAATCGGCTGGCAGCCACCGACGGGCGACCGCGGCTGGTCGGCGACATCGATTTCGCGGCCGCGGGCGAACTCGCCGGCGCTATCACACCAGTTCCCGGCGGCGTCGGCCCGATGACGATCGCCTGCCTCTTGCGCAACACGGTGATCGCCGCCTGCCGCCGCCGCGATCTGCCGCTGCCGGAGGGGCTTTAAGCGCGGCGCTACGCGGTGTACAGCGCCCGCAATGCCTCCGCCAGCTCGGCGCCACGATAGGGCTTGCTGAGAAAGGCGAAGCTCTGCGCCGCCGTCCCCTGCGCGTCCGACAATGCCGACATCGGATAGCCGGAGGCCAGCAGCACGCGCAATTGCGGGCGCAGCTGCAGCGCGCGGCGCGCCAGCTCGACGCCGTTCATGCCGCGCGGCATCACGATGTCGCTGAACAGGATGTCGACTGTCGGCTCGCGTCGCAACACCGCCAGCGCCGCCACGGCATCGCTGGCAGTCAGCACCTCGTACCCCATCCGGCGCAGCGTCTCGACGGTGACGTCGAGCACCTCCGGGTCGTCCTCGACGACGAGGACGCGGCCCAGCGGCAGCGCGCCATCGCTTGGCTGCTCCTTATCGGCGCTCGCCTCGGCGACACCGGCGGCGAGCGGCAAATAAAGGGAGATGGTGGTGCCGCCGCCGGGCTTGCTGGCAATCTCGACATGCCCGCCCGATTGGACCATGAAGCCATAGACTTGGCTGAGGCCGAGGCCGCTGCCCTTGCCGACCTCCTTGGTCGTGAAGAACGGCTCGAACGCGCGCGCCGCCACCTCCGGCCGCATCCCTTCGCCAGTGTCGGCGACGCTGACCTTGACGTAATCGCCCGGCGCGATGTTCGACATCACCGCCGCCTGCCGTTCGGTGATCGTCTCGGGTTCGGTGGCGATCGTCAGCTTGCCGCCCTCGGGCATCGCGTCCCGTGCGTTGACGACGAGGTTGAGCAGCGCCGTCTCGAATTGCTGCGCGTCGATATTGGCGGGTAGCGGCTGGTGCGCCAGCGGCAGCGAGAACTCGACCACCTCCGGGCAGGCGCGCCGCAGCACCGCCTCGAAGCCGCGGATCAGGCTGTTGATGTTGTGGATCTCCGGCCGCAGCGGCTGGCGGCGCGAATAGGCGAGCAATTGCTGCGTCAGCTTGGCGCCGCGGTCGGCGGCGCGCTGGGCGAACTCGATGATGCGCCGGCGCGCCGCCTCGTCGCGCCGCTGGTCGGACAACAGGTCGAGCGAATTCGCGATAACGGTCAGTAGGTTGTTGAAGTCGTGCGCGACCCCGCCGGTCAGCTGGCCGATCGCCTCCAGCTTTTGCGACTGCGCCAGCGCCGCGCGGGCCTTTTCCAGCTCCTCCTCGGCCGCCCGCTTCTCGGTCATGTCGCGGGTGATCTTGGCGAAGCCGACGAGCTTGCCGTCCTTGTCGAGGATGCGGTCGACGACGGCGCTGGCCCAGAAGCGGCTGCCGTCCTTGCGCACGCGCCAGCCTTCGCCCTCGAAGCGGCCCTCGCGCGCCGCCGTTCCGAGCGTTCGCTCGGGCTCCCCGCGCGCCCGGTCTTCCTCGGTGTAGAAGACCGAGAAATGCTGACCGATGATGTCCTCTTCCGAATAGCCCTTGATGCGCTCCCCGCCGACGTTCCAGTTGGTGATTCGTCCCTCGGGGTCGAGCATGTAGATGGCGTAGTCGGTGACGCCCTGGACCAGCATGCGAAAGCGCTCTTCGCTTTCGCGCAGCGCCAGCTGGGCGCCGAGGCGCTCGCTGAGATCGCGCGTGACCTTGGCGAAGGCGATCAGCTTGCCGGCCTCGTTGCGGACGGCATCGATGATGACGCTGGCC
>JBLMXS010000300.1:0-10647 GCA_050257895.1 Thiohalocapsa sp. | reverse complement strand
AGGAGGCCTACCTGTTCCAGAAGCTGGTGCGCACCGGCTTCGGCAGCAACAACGTGGACCACTGCACGCGGCTCTGCCATGCCTCCTCGGTCGCGGCGTTGATGGAGGGGATCGGCTCGGGCGCCGTCACGGCGCCGTTCACCGCGGCCGCCGACGCCGAAGTCATCATCGTCATCGGCGCCCGGCCGACCGAGAACCACCCGGTCGCCGCCACTTTCTTCAAGCAGGCGACACGGCGCGGCGCCAAGCTCTTTGTGATGGACCCGCGCGGCCAGGCGATGGCGCGCTATGCGACGAAGATGCTGCGGTTCAAGCCGGGCCGCGACGTCGCGATGCTCAACGCGATGCTGCACACGATCATCGAGGAGGGCCTGCACGACCGCCAATACGTGCAGGCGCACACGCAAGATTTCGAGAAACTGCGCGAGCACGTGAAGGACTACCCGCCGGAGAAGATGGCGGAGATCTGCGGCATCGACGCGGCGACGTTGCGCGAGGTGGCGCGCAGCTACGCCCGCGCCAAGGCGGCGATCATCTTCTGGGGCATGGGGATCTCGCAGCACGTCCACGGCACCGACAACGCCCGCTGCCTCATCGCGCTGGCGCTGGTCACCGGCCAGGTTGGGCGCCCCGGCACCGGGCTCCACCCGCTGCGCGGCCAGAACAACGTGCAGGGCGCCTCCGACGCCGGTCTCATCCCGATGTTTTACCCGGACTACCAAGCGGTCGACAGCGCATCGCCAAAGTCGCGGTTCGAGCAGTTGTGGGGGATGCCGCTCGACGACAAGCGCGGCCTCACCGTCGTCGAGATCATGGACGCGATCCATGCCGGCGCGATCAAGGGCATGTACATCATGGGCGAGAACCCGGCGATGTCGGACCCGGATGTGACGCACGCCCGCCAGGCCCTGGCCGAGCTCGAGCACCTCGTCGTGCAGGATCTGTTCCTGACCGAGACCGCGAAATACGCCGATGTCGTACTGCCGGCGTCGGCCTGGCCGGAGAAGGACGGCACCGTCACCAACACCAACCGCCAGGTGCAGATGGGCCGCACCGCGCTGCCGCTGCCGGGCAATGCGCGTCAGGATTGGTGGATCATTCAGGAGATCGCCCGCCGCATCGGGCTCGACTGGCGCTACACGCATCCGCGCGACGTTTTCGCCGAGATGCAAGAGGCGATGCCGTCATTGAACGGCATCAGCTGGGAGCGGCTGTTGCGCGAGCATTCGGTAACATACCCGTGCGACGCCGAGGACCAGCCCGGCCACGAGATCGTGTTCGGCGAGGGTTTCCCGACCGCTTCGAAGCGCGGCCGGCTGGTGCCGGCGGCGATCATCCCGCCAGCCGAGGAACCGGATGACGAATACCCGATGGTCCTGACGACCGGCCGCCAGCTCGAGCACTGGCACACCGGCGCGATGACGCGGCGCGCCAGCGTGCTCGACGAACTCGAGCCGGAGGCGGTGGCGAGCCTGGCGCCGGCCGAGTTGCGCCGCCTCGGCATCGCCGCCGGCGACCCGGTGCGGGTGACGACAAGGCGCGGCACAATCGAGCTCAAGGCGCGCGCCGACAGCGCGATCGCTCCCGGCATGGTGTTCATCCCGTTCTGCTACGCCGAAGCGGCCGCCAACGTGCTGACCAACCCGCAGCTCGACCCGTTCGGCAAGATCCCGGAATACAAATTCTGCGCCGCCCGGGTCGAACCCACCGGCGCGCGCGCGGCGGCCGAGTAGCTCGGCGCAGCAGCTCAGTCGGCGGCGGTTTTCCGGCCGGCTTCCGGGGCGAGGCGCACTGTAATCGGCGGCATGCCGACGACATCGTACGTCGCCGAGGCGATGTCGATGCCGGCGGCTTCGAGCCCGGCCAGGATGTCGCGGCTCATCCGGTCCTTGAGCCCGCGCGTTCCCGCCTCCTCGGCGATGAAGCGGGCCGTCAGCTCGAGCCAGTTGTCGGTGAGGCGGTAGAACACCCGCGGCTCGAGCTCGCTGCGCCTGACGAAATAGCGGGCTTCGAGCTGCCGCAGCTTCTCCTCGCCGAGGCTGCTCAGCGCGATCGTGTGGCGCTGCGCGACCTCAGCGAGGATCGCCTCGGCGCGGTCGCGGTCGGCGCGGTACGACACCGGGATCGACATCTCCTCCCAGATCAGCGGAAATTCGCGGCTGTAATTGTAGACCGGGTGGTCGAAGATCTTGTCGTTGGTGACGGTGACCAGACGTCCGCTGTACTGGCGCGCCCGCACCCACATCGCCGGCGCATCGGTCTGCACGCCCGGCGGCTGGCCCATCTCCATGATCGTCGTCTGGACAAAGCCGAGCGCCACGACGTCGCCGCGCACGCCGGCCATCGCAATGCGGTCGCCGGCCGTAAAGGTGCGCCCGCGCAGGATCACGAAATAGGCGGCGATGGCGGTGATGACGCGCTGCAACGCCACTGCGAGGCCGGCGGCAAACCAGCCAAGCACGGTCGTCAGGCGCGTCGGGTCGTTGAACCAAATCGCAAGCGCACCGAAAATCGAGACCGCCGCGAGCGTCAGGGCGATCGCCTGTCGGGTCCAGAAGACGGCGCGATGACTGCGCTCGCCGGTCGCGGCCAGCGAGGCGGCCCAATGCAGCAGTTTGGCAAGGACGATGATCCCGATCACCAGGCCGGCCGACAGCAGTACTTTGCGGCCGCTCTCGGCGGTGAAGCCGACCAGCCTCACGCCGAACAGGTCGAGCGCGGCTGACGTGATCGCGCCAGTCGTTTGCATCAAGGGTCCTTTACACGTCGCGCCCGCGGGTGGGGAACCACCGCCTTTTGGGGAACGGACGACGGGCCGGGGCGATCCGCGGCGTGTAACGCGGCGCGAGCGGCGGGCCGCCGCCTCGCTGACCCTGCTGCTGCCGCTGCTCGCCGGCTGCGCCGCCGGAGACGCCGCGACGGCCTATCGCTGCCTGTTGCCCTCGGAGCAGCGGATGTTGGTGGCGGAGCTGTTCTTCGGCCGCAGCATCGCCGGTCGCGAGAACCTGACCGACGCGGAATGGAGCGCTTTCGCCGCCGAAATCGTCACGCCGAATTTCCCGACCGGGTTCACAGTGTTCGACGGCGACGGCCAGTGGCGCAACCCGCTCAGCGGCGAGATCGCCCGCGAGCGCACAAAGATCCTCCTGATCGCGGCGCCGCGCACGCCCGACCTCGCGGCGCGGCTGTCACGGGTCATCGAGGCCTACAAGGCGCGCTTTCGCCAGCAATCGGTCGGCATCATCACCCGCGACGCCTGCGCCGATTTCGATTAGAGCGGCAGCCTGCCGACATGCGGCCGGGACCGGCCGCGGTCCCGGTGACGGCCTAGTCGTCGGCGGCGCCGGCGACGAGGTGGGTCAGCGCGTAGGCGCCGAACACGCTGCCGTCCATCGGCTTCGCGAATAGGTAGCCCTGCCCGAAATCGCAGCCGCTGTCGCGCAGCGCGGCGCGCTGGGCCTCGGTCTCGACCCCCTCGGTAACGACCAAGGCGCCGTGGATGCGGGCGATCTTCAGCAAGGCGCTCATCAGCTCCCTGCCGTGATCGCTGTCGAGGCGGGAGGTGAAGTCGCGGTCGATCTTGATCATGTCGACGGCGTAATGGCGCAGCGCCCCAAGCGCCGAATAGCCGGTGCCGAAATCGTCGAGTGCGACGCGGATGCCGAGCTGCTGCAGCTGGCCGAGTACCGCCCGCGTCGTCTCCGGACTGCGCATGACCGAGGATTCGGTGATCTCCAGCTTCAGCCGCTCGAGCGCGAAGCCGCCCGCGTCGATCTCCGACAGCGTCGCCAGCAGCAGAGCGGGGTCGTTGAACTGCCGGGCCGAGACGTTGACGCTGACCCATTCCAGCATGTCGCGGCCATAAAGCGTGCGCCACACCTCGATCTGACGCACCACCTCGCGGATTACCCAGCAGCCGACCGGCACGATCAGGCCGCTCTCCTCGAGCAGCGGCAGGAAATCGTTGGGCGGCATCAGCCCTTCGCTCGGGTGGTTCCAGCGCAGCAGCGCCTCGGCGCCGACGACACGATTGTCGGCGAGCCGCAGGATAGGCTGGTAGTGCAAGACGAATTCGCCTTCCTCGAGCGCGCGGCGCAGCTGGTTGAGCATGATGAGGCGGCGCCCGGCGGTGCTGGTCAGCGCCGGCTCCCAAGCCTGGGCGCTGTTGGGGCCACGCTCCTTCGCCTCCTGCAAGGCCACGTGCAGGTCTCGCAGCACGTCGTCCTCGCTGCGGTGCGTCGCGCCGGTAACGACAAAGCCGACATTGGCGGTAAGGCGGATGCGCTGGTCGCCGACCACGACGGGGGTCGCGACGAGGCGCAGCAGGCGGCGCGCGAAGGCCTCGGCCGACGCCATCGTCGCCGGCGGCCCGCCGAGCACGATGCCGAACTCGTCGGCGCCGAGCCGGGCGACGAGGTCCGGTTCCCTGGCGCCGGCGCCGCGCGAGGCGGCTGCCGGCGCGGCCGCGGAGCGCATGCCGGTCAACAGCCGCGAGGCTATCGTCCGCAACACGCCGTCGCCGACCCGCGTGCCGTAGAGGTCGTTGATGCTCTGGAAATCGTCGATGTCGATCAGGAATGCCGCAACGCCGCCGCCCGCAGCGCCCCGCGCACCACCGCCCGCACCAACGATGGGCGCATCCGCCGCCAAGGCCGATTTCAGCCGGGCGAGAAAGCGGTCGCGCCCGGCAATCCCGGTAAGGCGGTCGGGGAGGTCGTCGCGGCCGTTGTCGGGCGCGGCGGTGACGATCTCGTGCATCGCGGCGATGACGCCCTGGACGCCGCCAGGCCCGTGCCACGGGCGGGCGGTGATCGCGCGATGCAGCAGATTGCCGGCGGCGTCGGCCTCGACACTCTGGCACCCGTTGACGATCTCGCCGAGCAGCGCGCGGCGCTGCAGGTCGGCAAAAGCCGCATCGCCGCCCGTATCGCCCCTGCATTCCAGCTCGTGATGCCAGCGCCCGGGCACGACCGCGCTGCCGAGCCGAAACCCCTTAGCCCACAGCGCGTTTGCCGCCGCGTAGCGCAACTCGCGGTCAAACAGCGCCATCCCGGTCGGGACGGCGTCGACAAACCGCGCAAGCCATTCGGGCGAGGCCATCTCCGCCGCGAAGTCGAGGCTGCTCGGGGTGGGCAATTGCCGGGCTTCGGTCACGCCGGCACTATCGCCGGCAGCGTTTAAGGAAAGGTGAACCGCCGGCTCGCAGTCAACCGCCGCCCGGCATCTGATTGGGCAAAAAACAAGGGGGCCGGAGCCCCCTTGCCATCGCCACGAATTGGAGCGTGCGCCGCGTGTCAGTGTCCGCTGGCGCGAGGCCCGCCCTGGCCGGCGCCCGCGTTGGCCGGGCCTGGCGGCGGCGGCGGCGCGCCCGCGCCCTGGATGCGGGAGAGTTCCTCGCGGTTGAGCTGTTCGGTCATGTTGTCGCCGCTGCTCGCCGCCCTGGCGTGCCCTCGATGCGCCATGCGGCGACGGTGCGCGACGCGCTTATGCCGCTGCTTGTGAGCTGCTTTCGCGGGCGCCGGAGCGGCGGCTTCCGGTCCGCCGGAGGGACTCATCGGGGCTTGCGCCCACGCCGGGGCGGCGATCGCCAGCGCCGCAGCGATCGCTACGCCAGTCAAGAGATGCTTCATGGCTCTATCCTCTGTGCCGTTCGGGTTGGACACTACGCTGCTAAGAGGCTCGCACTCCCGGCTCCGACTACCCTGGGGCGGCCCCTGCGGGCCTCGGGCCGAAGCAACGCCGTCATTGCCCCGGACCGGCGGACACGCAACTCTCGGTGTCCCGTATCCGACCTCACCGGCCGCGCATAATATGACCGGAGCCGACTGCTTTCAAGCACTTGGGGGCGTCTTAGGATGCAGCTGACAAGCGTTTTCCGCGAGTGGCGACGGCACCGCGCAATCACCTGCCGCAGCGTGTTCGGCGCCGTCGTGCTCGCGCTGTGGTTGCTGCCGCGGACAGCCAGCGCGGCGCACGATGCCTTGGCGATCGGCATCACCCAATTCCCGGCGACGCTCAACCCGAACATCGACGCGATGGCCGCGAAAAGCTACGTCCTCGGCATGACGCTGCGGCCGTTCACGGTGTACGACGCCGATTGGCGGCTCGTCTGCCTGTTGTGCACGAAACTGCCGTCGATCGAGAACGGGTTGGCGGTGCCGGTCGATCTCCCCGGCGGCAAGCCCGGCGGGATCAAGGGCATCGACATCACCTATACGATCCGCCCCGACGCCAAATGGGGCGACGGTGAGCCTGTCACCACCGCCGACGTGCTGTTCACCTACGAGGTCGGCCGCAATCCGCAGAGCGCCGTCACCGATGCCGAACTCTACCGGCGCATCACGGGCATCGACGTGAAGGACGACAAGACCTTCACGTTGCACGTCGACAAGCTGACCTTCGATTACGCCGCAATCAACGATTTCGTGCTGCTGCCCGCGCATCTCGAAAAATCCGCCTTCGCCGACCCGGCGCAGTATCGGGTCAAGACCAAATACGCCACCGACCCGACCAATCCCGGCCTGTATAACGGTCCCTACCGGATCAGCGAGGTGGCGGCCGGATCGCATCTGCTGCTAGTGCCCAACCCGCATTGGCCGGGCCCGCCGGCGCCGTTCCGGCAGATCACGGTGCGCACGATCGAGAATACCGCGGCGCTCGAAGCCAACCTCCTGTCGGGCACGATTGACATGGTGGCGGGCGAACTCGGCCTGTCGCTCGACGAGGCGCTCGCCTTCGAGAAGCGCCATGGCGGCGCCTTCACGATGATCTACAAGCCGGGTCTGATCTACGAGCATGTCGACCTCAACCTGTCGCGTCCGGCCCTGGCCGACCGGCGGGTCCGGCAGGCGCTGCTCTACGCCCTCGACCGCGAGACGATCAGCCGCTCGCTGTTTGCCGGTAAGCAGCCGGTCGCCGCCACGTTCGTCAACCCGCTCGACAAGGGGTACACCGCCGAGGCGCCGCACTACCGCTACGATCCGACCGCTGCCGCCAAGCTCCTCGAGGCGGCCGGATGGCATGCGCAGGCCGGCGGGATCCGTCGCAATGCCGCTGGACAAAGCCTGTCGCTGACGCTGATGACGACGGCCGGCAATCGGACGCGCGAGCTGGTCGAACAGGTGTTGCGGAGCGAGTGGCGCAAGATCGGCGTCGACATCCATATCAAGAACGAGCCGGCTCGCGTGCTGTTTGGTGAGACCTTGCCGCATCGCCGCTTCGACCTGGCGATGTACGCCTGGATCAGCGCCCCCGAGGACGTGCCGCGTTCGATCCTGCATTCGCACGAGATACCCGACGCCGCCAACGGCTACGCCGGGCAGAACGCGACCGGCTTCAAGTCGCCCGAGATGGACCGGCTGATCGACGCGCTGGAGGTCGAGCTCGACGCCACCAAGCGCAAAAATCTGTGGGCCGCGGCGCAGGGCCTGTACGCCGAGGAGCTGCCGTCATTGCCGCTGTTTTTCCGCTCGGATGCGTACATCCTGCCGAAATGGCTGACCGGCCTGCGCCCGACCGGCAACCAGTACCCCTCGACGCTGTGGATCACCGATTGGCGCGCCGCGCCGTGAACCGATGATCCGGTTTACCGCGATCCGCCTGCTGGAGATCGCCGCGCTGGCGGCGCTGCTGTCGTTCGTCGTCTACGCGCTGATCGGGCTGATGCCGGGCGATCCGATCGATCTGATGCGCCAGGCCGATCCACGCGTCAGCGCCGCCGACGTCGCGCGGCTGAAGGCGGCCTACGGGCTGGATCAGCCGCTCGTCGACCGCTACCTCGCCTGGGCGGCGCAGGCGCTGTCGGGCGACCTCGGCTATTCGCGGCTGTTCGCGGCGCCGGTGTGGTCGGCCCTCCTGCCGCGGCTCGGCAACTCGCTGGTGCTGATGGGATCGAGCTTTCTGCTGGCATTGGCGCTGGCCTTGCCGCTCGGCATTGCGGCGGCGCGCCGGCCAGGCTCGCGGCTCGACATGGCAATCAACCTCTCGTGCTTTGCCGGCGTCTCGATGCCGACCTTCTGGCTGGCGCTGTTGCTGATCCTCTTATTCGCGGCGGGGCTCGGCTGGCTGCCGGCGAGCGGCATCGGCACCGTCGGGGCGAGCGGCATCGGCGATCGGCTATCGCATCTGGTGTTGCCGGTAATGACGCTGAGCTTGGCCAATCTCGGTGGCTATACGCGCTACGTGCGCGCCGGCATGCGCGAGGCGCTGGCGCAGGACCACATCCGCACCGCGCGCGCCAAGGGCGCCGGCGAGATGCGGGTGATCCTGCATCACGCGCTGCGCAGCGCGATGATCCCGGTCACGACGATCCTCGCCTTGTCGTTCGGCGGGCTGGTGTCGGGGGCGCTCGTGACCGAGACGATGTTCGCCTACCCGGGGATGGGCAAGCTGATCTTCGACGCGGTGATGGGCAACGACTACAATTTGGCGCTGGCAGCGCTGCTGCTCGCGGCGGTGACGACGATGCTAGCCAACCTCGCCGCCGATCTCGCCTATGGCTGGCTCGATCCGCGGGTCTCCTATCGGTGAGTCTCGCATTCGGCTGGACAAATAGTCACTCGTCATGCCCGGACTTGATCCGGGCATCCGCGCGATCAAGCGAACAGTCTCGCCATCTCTCCAGATGGCCGGGTCAAGCCAGGCCATGACGCGGAAGGGATTGGTCTCTCTGCCGTCTATCAAACGCCGGTACGGACCAGGCCTGCCGCTGGCGCTGCTGCTGGCAATCGCGGCATTGTCGTTTGCCGGGCCGCCGCTCGCTGCCGTCTTCGGGCTCGAGGCCAACGCCGTCGACCTGCTGCAGCGCTTCGCGCCGCCGTCGCCCGGGCATCCGCTCGGCACCGACGAGTTGGGCCGCGACATGCTGATGCGGCTGTTCGAGGGCGGCCGCGTGTCGCTGACGATCGGCGTCGCGGCGGCGGTCGCGGCGGCGGCGCTCGGCACCGCCATCGGGCTGGTGGCGGGCTATCTCGGCGGCTGGGCCGACCATGCCCTGATGCGGCTGACCGACGCCGTCATCGCATTGCCGCTCTTGCCGCTGTTGATCGTGCTGGCGGCGCTCGACCTCGGCAAGCTCGGGGTGCCGGCGTGGCTCGCCGGCTCGGACGACATCAGCCTTTTGCGCATCGTCGCGCTCGCCGTGCTGGTCGGCTGGACGACCGCGGCGCGGCTGGTGCGCGGCGCGACGCTGGTCACCGCAGCGCGCGATTTCGTGCGCGCCGCGAGGAGCCTCGGAGCCGGCGTGCCGCATATCCTATGGATGCATATCCTGCCCAACGTGCTGGCG
Organism: Thiohalocapsa sp.; assembly: GCA_050257895.1. GTDB lineage: Bacteria > Pseudomonadota > Alphaproteobacteria > ATCC43930 > CGMCC-115725 > DATARH01. Next base: position 1,361 of record JBLMXS010000300.1, on the reverse strand, counting down.
CCGCTGGTCGTCGCGACGACGCTCAGCGTCGCCGACGTGATCCTGTTGGAATCGGTGCTGAGCTTTCTCGGCCTTGGCATCCAGCCGCCGCTGGCCAGCTGGGGCACGATGCTGTCGAACGCCCAGGAACTGGTGACGACCGCACCGCTCCTGGCGGTCTATCCCGGCGCGATGATCTTCCTGACGGTGCTGGCCTGCAACCTCTTGGGCGACGCGCTGCAGCAGCGCCTCGACCCGGTCACAACTTCAAAGCAACAATAATGAGAATTATTTGCGGGATTGTCGAAAGGATCAGCGTCTGGATGATCTCTTCATTCGATCCATACTGCGCTTCAGCTTCTCGACTTCGCAATGAACGAACGTCGATCTGTTGGTGCCGCTCATTTTTCCAGCACGGTCTCGGCCAATCGCGCCCAGTAGCTGGCGCCCAAGGCGAGGATCTCGTCGTTGAAGTCGTAATGCGGGTTGTGCAGCATCGCCTGGCCCGCGCCGTCGCCGTTGCCGATCCAGATATAGGCGCCCGGCTTGTGCTCCTGAAAGAAGGCGAAATCCTCCGCCCCCATGCTCGGCAGCAGGTCGCGGCGCACCTTGTCGGCGCCGACCAAGGCGGCAGCCGCGGCGGCCGCCAGCTCGGTCTCGGCCGGGCTGTTGACGGTCGGCGGGTAGCGCCGCTCGTAGCGCATCGTCATCGTCGCGCCGAGCGCTGCGCACGCCCCTTCGGCGATGCGGCGGATCGCCGGTTCGATGGCGTCCCGCACCTTGGGGTCGAACGAGCGCGTTGTGCCGCGCAATACCACCTCGTCGGGGATGACGTTCCACGTGTCGCCGCCATGGATCTGGGTGACGCTGACGACGGCGCCGTCGAGCGGGTGGATGTTGCGACTGGCGATCGTCTGCAGCCCGGCGACGATCTGCGCCGCAGCGACCACCGGGTCGATCCCGAGATGGGGCATCGCCGCATGCGCACCGCGCCCCTGCACGGTGATCTCGAAGATGTCGAACGCCGCCATCATCGGCCCGGACCGAATCGCGAACTCGCCCTCCGGCAGACCCGGCCAGTTGTGCATGCCGTAGACCGCCTCGACTGGGTACCGCCTTAGCACCCCCTCCTCGACCATCAGCCGCGCGCCGCCCTCGTTCTCCTCGGCCGGCTGGAAGATGAAATGCAGCGTGCCGGCGAAGTTGCGCGTCTCCGCCAGGTATTTCGCCGCCCCCAGCAGCATTGCGGTATGCCCATCATGGCCGCAGGCGTGCATGACGCCCGGGTTTTCTGAAGCATAAGCTGCACCGGTCTGTTCGTGGATGGGAAGGGCGTCCATATCGAAGCGCAGCAAGGCCATAGGGCCGGGGCGAGCGCCTTC
>JBLMXS010000299.1:0-6258 GCA_050257895.1 Thiohalocapsa sp. | reverse complement strand
CCGCATTGCGGGAGAGGGGCTGTGATCGCAACCGCGGTGACCCATATGGCCGTCGAGATCCCCTATCGCCGCGACGTCGTGTTCGAGTATGGCCGGCTGGAGCCGGTGGCGCCGGGCATCCGCCGCATCGTCGCCCGCAACCCCGGCCCGTTCACCTACAAGGGCACCGGGACCTACGTCGTCGGCGACGGCGAGGTCGCCGTCATCGATCCCGGCCCCGACCTCGCCGAGCACATCGACGCGCTCCTCGCCAGCCTGGCGGGAGAGCAGGTGACGCACATCCTCATCACCCACACGCACCGCGACCACTCGCCGGCGGCAAAGGCGGTCAAGGCGGCGACCGGCGCCCCGACCTACGGGTTCGGGCCGCATGCGGGCGGGCAGCGCGGCGAGGCCGGCAGCGAGGAAGGCGGCGACTGGGATTTCGTCCCGGATATCGTGGTCGCCGACGGCCAGGAGATTGCCGGCAGCGGATGGCGCTTCGCGGCGGTCCACACGCCGGGCCACACCTCCAATCACCTGTGCTTTGCGCTGCCCGACGCCGGCATCCTGTTTTCCGGCGACCACGTCATGGGCTGGTCGACCAGCGTCATCGCGCCTCCGGACGGCAACATGGCCGCCTACATGGCCTCGCTCGACAAGCTGCTGCGCCGGCAGGACAGCGTCTACTGGCCGACCCACGGCCCGGCGATCAGCGAACCGCATGCGCATGTGCAGGCCTTCATCGCGCATCGCCGCGAGCGCGAATCGGGCATCGTCGATTGCATCCGATCCGGCAATGAAACGATAGACGCCTTGGTCGAGCGGCTCTATGTCGGGCTCAACCCGGCGCTGAGACGGGCCGCCGGCCGGTCTGTGTTGGCGCACCTGATCGACCTCGTCGAGCGCGGCATCGTCGCCAGTGATCGCCCACCCGCCGTCGATGCCCGCTTTCGCCTGACCCAGCCGGCTCGCGAGCGGTAGCGATTCGAGCGCGGTGGCGGCGCGCGCCGATCCGGGCGAGTGCGAAATGCCGCACAGCCAGTCAACTTACAGGAAAATCGGATTCGCCGCTTTAGTCGAATGAACGGAAGTGCTATGTGCATGTTACTAGTGTGTGGTGCCGCCCAACCCAGGAGAGACCCAGTGGTCAAGCTAGCTAAACCGTTGTTGATCGCCGCTACCCTGGCGCTGGTCGCTGCATGCGCCCAGACGCCGCCGCCGCCGCCCCCCGCGCCCCCGGCACCGCCGCCGATGGCGGCGCCGCCACCGCCGCCGGTGGAGCCGTACGTCGCGCCGCCGCCGGCGCCGATGCATCATGTCCGGCACCATCGCAGGAGGCACGGCCACCGCGTCCACCACGTGCACCATCGCAGGCACCACCACGTCGTGCATCATCGGCATCGGGCTTCCGACATGAACGCGCCGCCGCCGATGGCCGCTCCGGCCCCGATGGCTCCACCGCCGAGCGCGCCGATGCCGGGTCCGCGGCCCAGCGGGCACTGACGACCCTCGCACGTCAATGCGGGCGCAGCCTCGGCTGCGCCCGTTTTGATTCCGCCTGCTGGTTTGGGTTTGCGACCGGCTGTCAGCCCAAGTGGTGCAGGTACTGCGCGACGAAATCGCACCCGACGTACCGCGCATAGGCCTCGCTCAGCCGCCGGGTGATGCGGCCGGGGATCGGAGTCGGCAACAGCCGGCGGCCGATGCTGCGCACCGGGCAGATGCAGAGGCTCGTCGAGGTCATGAAGATCTCGTCGGCGGTCCCTGCGTCGTAGAGGTCGAGATCGCCCTCACGGCAGGCGATGCCGAGTTCACCGCAGAGGTCGATGACGGTCGCGCGGCTGACGCCCGGCAGAACCCAGCGCTCGTGCGGCGTCATCACGACGCCGTCGCGCACCACGAAAATGTTGCTGCCGATGCCTTCGGCGAGATGACCTTCCGCGTCGAGCAGCACCGACCAAGCGTCCTGGTCCTGCGCCTTCGCTTCGAGGTCGGCGGTGATCAGGTTCAGGTAGTTGTGCGTCTTGGCGCGCGGGCTGAGCGCCTCCGGCGCGACGCGGCGCGTCGCCGGCACGACGATGTCGATGCCGTCGCGGAACAGCCGGGCGCGCGCCTTCAGCGGCAGCGGGATGCACTCGACGATGACGTTCGGCCCGGTGTGCTCCCAGCCCTCGTCGCCGACCGCATCGACGCCGCGCGAGACGCGCTGGCCGACCCAGTAGTCGGTCTGCGGCGTAAGGAAGTGGCGATTGCGCTCGAGCACCTCCTCGCTGACCGCCGCCATCTCCGAGGCGCTGAGGCCCGGGTCGATGCGCAGATAGCGCAATGATCGGTAGAGCCGCTCCACATGCTCCTTGAGCTTGAATGGCCGGCCGTTGAATGTGCGGGTCATGTCGAAGGCAGCGTCGCCGTATTTGAACCCGCGGTCGCGGAACGGCAGCACGACCTCGCGCTCGGGCACGATCCGCCCGTTGAAATAGGCGACCCGCTGGTTGGTCTTGGGGTTGCCGCCGTCGCTCATGCTTCGTCCTCCAATCGCCATGTAGGATGGGCTGAGCGCAGCGAAGCCCATCATCGTTATCGGCTTCACCACGAAGACACGAAGATAATGAAATCCGGCCAAGCTCTCCGTGTTCTTCGTAACTTCGTGGTGGAATAAAAGATGGGCTTTGCTGCGCTCAGCCCATCCTACGTTATTTCTCGGAACAGGGACGCGCGGGTCTCGGCGAATTCCTCGACGGCGGCGACGAGCTTGTCGGCGTCGGCGTCGTCGAGCGCGATCGACAGCGCCATCATGCCGCGCTTGGCGAACCAGATGCCGCGCGCAACGAGATCGAAATAGAACAGGTCGAGGAGCTGCGGGTTGCCGCGTTTCGCGTCGGCCTCGCAATGGATCGGGCCATCGGTCATGTGCACCCCGATCATCGAGCCGAGGCCGGTGAACTGCATCCTGAGGCCGCAGCGCCGCACCACCCCATTGAGCCGCTCGCGCAGCCCGTCGCCGAATTCGTTGAGGGCGCGAGCGCGTTCCGGGGTGTACACCTCGGTCAAGCCGACATAGCCGGCGTTCATCGTCAAGACGTTGTTGTTGAAGGTGCCGGCGTGCTGGAACCCGTCGGCGCGGCGCGGGTCGAACCAGCCCATCAGCTCGGCCTTGCCGCCAAACGCCCCAAAGCTCATCCCCCCGCCGACATACTTGCCGAGCGTCGTCATGTCCGGGGCGATGCCGTGCGCCTCCTGCAAGCCGCCCGGCGCAAGGCGTGAGGTCATCACCTCGTCGAAGATCAGGACGGCGCCGGTCTCGCTCGCCAAGGCGCGCAATTCGGCGAGGAACTCATGGGTCGCCGGGATGCAGCCGCTGCCGCCCAGCATCGGCTCGACGAGGATCGCCGCGAGGTCGCCGCGATGCGCTGCGACGGCGGCGCGCGTGCCGGCGATGTCGTTATAGTCGGCGAGCAGGAAGTCGAACGGCGCGTTGACCTGGCTGCCATGGCCGCGGAAATAGAAGACGCCGCCGTGGTAGCCGCCGTGGAACACCACGATCTTGTTGCGCCCAGTGACGGCGCGCGCCAATGCCACCGCCATCAAATTGGCTTCGGTGCCGCTATTGGTGAAGCGCACCAACTCGATCGACGGAAAGCGGTCGCAGATCGCCTTAGCAAAACGCGCCTCGGCGGGGCCGTGGGCGCCCATGTTCCAGCCGCTGTCGAGCGCCTCGTCGAGGGCATGGCGGATCGCCGGATGCGAATGCCCGAACAGCCCGGCGGTGAATTCGGACAGGAAATCGACGTATTCATGGCCGTCGAGATCCCACAGATGCGCCCCCTCGCCCTTGACGATCGTCAGCGGGAACGGGTCGATGTAGATCGAGTGGCGCGTGTTGCCGCCGGGCATTGCCGCGCAGGCCTCCTGGTATTGCGCGAGGCTCTGGGGGTTGCGCGCGCGGTATTGCTCGTGCGCCTCCGCGAGTGCGGCGGCGAGATCGATATTGGCGGGGTGTGCGGCGCTCATCGTGTCTCCTTCGTGATGCCGACGCTTTTAGCACAAAGCTACCGACGACATTGATGGGATTGGCAAAGCGCTTCATGCTCAGGCGGTACACCAACAGAAAGGTGCGAGATGCCCGACAACCTGCGCTGGAAGCGCCGCCCCGCCGGCTCGACCTGGGGCGATTGGGGGCCGGACGACCAGCTCGGCCGGCTTAACCTCTTGACGCCGGAGAAGGTGCTGCGGGGCGTCGCCGAGGCGAAGGAAGGCCGCACCTTCTGCCTGTCATTACCGCTCGACTATCCCGGCAAGGCGGTTGTCAACCCGCGCCGCCAGCCGCCGCGGCTGATCGCCAACCAGCGCCAGGGGATGCCGTACATCGCCTACCCGCTGGCGCGTGAGAACCCGCAACTGCTCGACGTCATCTGCGACGACATCGTCGAGATGACCTTGCAGTATTCGACGCAATGGGACTCGCTCGCGCATGTCGGGCAGCTGTTCGACGCCGACGGCGACGGCGTGCCGGAGATCGTCTTCTACAACGGCTACCGCGCCGGCGAGCATGTCATCGGCCCGGTCGACTACCGCGACGGCGGCGCAATCGAACGCGGCGAGCATGTCGGCGCGCTGGCGCTCGGCATCGAGAACATGGCGGCGCGTTGCGTGCAGGGCCGCGGCGTGATGATCGACCTCGAGGCGCATTGCGGCCGCGGCCGACACTTTGTCGGCTATGACGAGCTGATGCGGATCATGGAGGAAGACAAAATCACCGTCGAGGAAGGCGACCTCGTGTGCTTCCGCACCGGCTTCGACCGCGTCGTGCTCGGCATGGGCAGGGACCCCGACCCGCAGGTGGTGGCCGCCAACCCCGGCGCGGCGCTCGACGGCCGCGACGAGCGCCTCCTCAACTGGATCACCCGGTCGGGCGTCGTCGCCCTCATCTCCGACAACGTCGCGGTCGAGGCGATGCCGTCGCGCCCCTGCGAGGGCGAGGACCATTGCGCCTCGCTGCCGCTGCACGCCCATTGCCTGTTCAAGCTCGGCGTCTATTTGGGCGAGATCTGGCTCTTGTCCGACCTCGCCGACTGGCTGCGCGCCCACGGCCGCTCGCGCTTCCTGTTGACCGCGCCGCCGCTGCGCCTGCCCGGCGCCGTCGGCTCCCCTGCCAACGCGATTGCGACGGTGTGAAGATGCTGCATCGACGTAGGCGACACGCCCCGCCGGAATTGCCGTTAGAGACGCCCAATGCGCGGTCCGCCGAGGTCCGTCGTCAGATAGCAGCTGCGGTCGCGCGACTAGACCCGGCGACGAGCTAGAGGCGCTGCTCTGGATTGAGGCAGTGTCCGAGTTCGATGCCAGATGAGACGCGGTGAAGCCCGAGTGTCCTACCGAGGCTCGCCAGGTCAGCTCCCCTTAGTTTGTGATACCAGCGCAGGCCGGTATCCATTCTTCGGCCGCGCGAGCGTCGGAACCATGGGTCCCGGCCTGCGCCGGGACGACAATCTTCGATACCGCGGACTCCACAGTCGCGGCGCTAGAGGCCGCTGACGCCGTGCGCGGGCTGATCGGCATTGCCGCCATCCTTGCCTTCGCCTGGGGGATTAGCGAGGACCGGCACCGCGTGCCGTGGCGGGTTGTCGGCATCGGCGTCTTGCTGCAGTTCGCGCTGGCGCTGCTGTTCCTCAAGTTTCCGCCGGCCAAGGCGGGGTTCCTCGTGCTCAACCGCGCCGTCGAGGCGGTGCAGCACGCCACCGAGGCCGGCACCGGTTTTGTCTTCGGCTATTTGGGCGGCGCGGAATTGCCGTTCGCCGAGACCAAGCCTGGCGCCAGCTTCATCTTCGCCTTCCGGGCGTTGCCGATGGTGCTGGTGGTCAGCGCGCTGGCGACGCTGTTGTTCTATTGGGGCGTGCTGCAGCGCATCGTCGAGGCCTTTGCCTGGCTGTTGCGGCGCGCCGTCGGGGTCGGAGGGCCGCTCGGGCTCGGTGCCGCGGTCCACATCTTTGTTGGCCATATCGAGGCGCCGCTGTTGATCCGCCCGTACCTCGCGCGCCTGGCGCGCGGCGAATTGTTCGCGCTGATGAGCTGCGGCATGGCTGGGATCGCCGGTACCGTTATGGTGCTCTATGCCTCGCTGGTCGGCAGCGTCATCCCGGACGCGCTCGGCAACATCCTGATCGCAGCGGTCATCAGCACCCCGGCGGCGCTGGCGATCGCGGCCTTGATGGTGCCGTTCCGCCCCGACCCGGCGCCAACCGCGCAGCTGGTGATGCAGGACCCGCCGGTCAGCGC
>JBLMXS010000298.1:0-4008 GCA_050257895.1 Thiohalocapsa sp. | reverse complement strand
GATATAGAGCGACTGGCGGCGGCGGCGCTTCAGCGCGACCCGTTCGAGTTCGTGATCGTCGAGGATTTCATCCGGCGACAGAAACTGGCCGGCGTGCTCGCGGCGTTCCCGGCGGTCGGCGGCTGCGGCAGCTTTCCGCTCGACGCGCTGGCGTGCGGCGGCGCCTTCGCCGCGCTGGCGGCGGAGCTGGCGGGGGACGCGCTGCGGCGAGCGATCGAGGCGAAGTTCGCGCTCGATCTCGACGGCTGCCCGACAATGATCACGGTGCGCGGCAACAGCGACGGCAGCGACGGGCGCATCCACACCGATTCGGCGACCAAGCTGGTGACGCTGCTCATCTACCTCAACCCGGCGTGGGAGGCGGCCGGCGGGCGGTTGCGGCTGCTGCGCAGCGGCGATGACCTCGACGACCATGTCGCCGAGGTGGCGCCGCTGGCCGGGACTATGGTGGCGTTTCGCCGCAGCGAGCGATCCTTTCACGGCCATTACCCGCATCGCGGCGAGCGCCGCGTGCTGCAGCTCAACTGGGTGACCGATTCCGCTGTGGTGCGGCGCGAGCTCGGCCGCCACCGCTGGTCGGCCCGCATCAAGAGCCTGAAAGCGCTCAATCCATTCGCCTGAGGCCGTCTGCCTGGGCCGCTGCCTGAGGCGGGGCGCCGCAACCGGGGGTGCGGCGGCAGATCGCGGTGGCGGCCGGCGTCGCGGCACGCTAACCTGTCGGCAAGTTCAACGCCGGCCGATGAGCGGAATCGGAGACAGCGCAAACTGATGATCGCCTCGCGAACAGCGTTTATCGCAGCCATCGCGATCGCCGCCGCTGGCATTGCCCTGGCGCCGGCCGGCGCGCGGGCGCAGCAGAAATTCATTGACGAGGTGAAGGTCGGCGCCCTCGCGCACGATGTCGGATTTCTCGGTCACCATGTCGAAAGCGGTGCCGATGTGAACATCGAGATGTTGTTCACGCCGCCCGACCTCCTGCGCGTGATCGGCTCGCCGCGGCCGCATATCGGCGCCGACATCAACACCGCCGGCAACACCAGCGACGGCTATTTCGGCCTGACCTGGGGCATCATGCTGATCCAGAACCTGTTTGGCGCCGGCGACGGCATCTTCGCCAACGGCAGCCTCGGCGGCGCGGTGCATGACGCCTCGCCGCTGACGGGGAAGGTCCAGCCGCCGGGCCGCAAGCTGCTCGGCTCGCGCATCCTGTTCCGCGAAAGCGCCGAACTTGGCTATCAGATCAACCCGACGGTCAGCGTCTCGGCGCTCCTCGACCACATCTCGAACGCCAATCTGGCGCCGCGCAATGCCGGCATAACCAGCGCGGGAGCGCGGCTCGGCTTCAAGTTCTGATCGCGCGTGTGCGGCGCCACCGGCGGCGCGGTTTTCTTGATCTCCCAGACTGCGTCTTGAGTGTCTTCGGGCGTCGCTGCTGCGCGCCCAATCGCGGCAGCGGCCAAGCAATTGCCCGCTTATGTTGCAGTTTCGTCACGCTGAGACGAAAACACCACCGCGCGAGCGAACTCGGCTTGATCGCCGTGGCGCGCGCAATAACATCGGCGCGAGCAACCGCGGGCGATGTGCGCGCGGTACGGCAACTTCGGACGCTTGGGGGAGCAATGACCAGAAACCGGAGAATGGGCTTCACAGCGCTCGGCGGCCTCGCCGCTGCGATGCTGTTGCTGCCGGGCGCATCGGCCAAGGCCGATGAGTTGGCGGATCTGCGCGCCAACCAGGAGCTTCTCCAGCAGCGCATCGACCAGCTGGCGCAGATCCCAGGGGCGGGGGGTCTCTACCAGGGACCTGGCGGCGCCAAAACTGCCGGCCAGGGGATCGTCGGAGGCAGCTTCCCGCGCTCGTTCCTGATCCCGGGCACCGACACCTCGATCCGCGTCGGCGGCGCCATCCGCTTCCACATCAAGCACAACTTCAACGGCGGCGCGGTCCACGCGGTGCCGGCGACCTCAACCAATTTCGGCAACAACGGCGACCTCCAGGTGGCGCCGCTGCACCAGCACGTCGCGCTGGTCGGCGGGGCGCTGGTCAAGGCCGGCAACCCGGCGCGCTCGCAGGGTGACGACGTCACGTTCTTCTCGCCGCAGCAGTCGAAGGTCAATTTCGAGACGCGCACGCCGACCGCCTGGGGCGAGGCGCGCACCTTTATGGAGTTCGACTGGGCCGGCGGCTGCACCGAATGCGCCGGTTCGCTGCGTTCGACCAACAGCATCGCGCCGCGCCTGCGCTTCGCGTATGCGACATTGGGCGGGTTGCTCGGCGGCCAGGCCAACTCGAACTTCTCCGATCCCGACGCCGATCCGGAAAACATCAATTTCGGCGGTCCTCCGGGCAGCCCGGGCGTCACCCGCATCCCGCAGCTCCGGTACACTTGGCCGTTGGCCCCGTGGGGCTGGCCGGGCGCCTTCTCGGTCGCGGCCGAAGCGCCCGAGACCGAGAGCTGGCTGCCGACCGGCGGCTTGGCCTCGTCCGATTCGCCGGACCCGGCCGGGGGCGTCAACCCGTTCAAGGCGGCCTCGCCCGACGTAACGTTCGCCTGGTACATACCGCAGCCATGGGGCCATGCCGATTTCAGCGCCGTCGTGCGGCCGGCAATGCAGATGAAGGACGGGCTGGCGCTGGACCGCACATTCACCGGCTGGGGCCTGCATTTCGGCGGCGATTACAAGCCCGGCTGGTTTGGCTGGTCGAAGGACGACATCACCTGGCAGTTCGAGGGCGGTGACGGCATCGGCCGGTATCTCGGCGGCAACACCACGATGATCTCCATTATCACCAACTATCCGGCGGCGCGTCCGACCTTGGCGACGGTCGGAAACGTGCGGGCGCGGACGGTGTGGGCCTGGGGCGGCAACACCAGCTACAAGCACTACTGGACCCCGACCCTGCGCTCGAACGCCGTCTTCGGCATCCAGCACATGGACATCAACAACCTCGGCGGCGCCGACGGCTTTGTCTGCTCCGGCGCGGGGCGCTTCACCGGCGGCGGCGGCTGCGGCCTGAACAAGGAGCTGGTGTACAGCGCCGTCAACCTGATCTGGAACCCGGTGCCGTTCGCCGACCTCAGCCTCGAGTATGTCTGGGGCCACCGCCAGGTCCTGAGCAACCTGAAGGGCGATGTGAACGGCATCATCGGCGCCTTCCGCGTCAACTTCTAGTTGGCTCCCTGCACGCGCCGGCCTCGGCTCCAGCCGGGGACCGGAAGAAGGAAAGGCCTCGCCATCGGCGGGGCTTTTCTTTTTTTGTCTGTCTGTCATTTTCACAACGAGACCGCGACGGCCGCGAGGCCGATTGCGGGTTCCTCTCCCAAGTCCGTCAAGCCCGCAAGAGCCGGGGTCCAAGCCCCCTCGCGCGGTAATGACGACTCGCTTGCCTGGGGCAGCGCTCCAGAGCGTCGATGCGGCGAATCTTGCTGCCGCGTTTGCACTCCACGGCGGCGCAGGGCTGTGCCATGCGCATAAAAAACAAGCCCCGCCGTAGCGGGGCTTGTCGTCGAATGCGATGCGGCGGATCAGGCGGCCTTTTGCTGCTCGGTCACCTGCGGCTGCACCGGCTCGACCGCGTCGATCTTGATCTGGCGCGGCTTCATCGTCTCCGGCACTTCGCGCACGAGGTCGACGTGCAGCAGGCCATTGTCGAGGCTCGCACCGCTGACCTTGATGTGGTCGGCGAGGCTGAAGCGCCGCTCGAAGGCGCGCCGCGCGATGCCGCGATGCAGATAGCGGCCGTTGCCCTCGTCCTGCTGCGCCTTGCCGGTCACGAACAGGGTGTTCTCGTGCACCGTGATGTCGAGCTCGCTCTGCGAGAAGCCGGCCACCGCCATCGTCAGGCGATAGCTATCCTCGCCGGTCTTCTCAATGTTGTAGGGCGGATAGGACGGGGCGCCGTCGACGCGGGTGGCGCTGTCGACCAGGCGGGCAAGCCGGTCGAAGCCGATCGTCGAGCGGAACAGCGGTGAAAAGTCGAAGCGATCCATAACCATATCCTCCAGTG
>JBLMXS010000297.1:0-9685 GCA_050257895.1 Thiohalocapsa sp. | reverse complement strand
AGCTCAACCCGCAGGCGATCGAGCCGCCGTTGCAGCTGGCACGCCTGCGCGTCCGCCAGGGCCGCAGCGCCGAGGCCGCCCCGTTCTTCGAGACGGTTCTTGCGCGTGAGCCGGAGCATGCCGAGGCACTGAGCGGGCTGGGGCAGGCCCTGGCCGAAGTCGACCCGGGTGCCGCGCTTGCCCATTTCCAGCACTGGGCGGGACGCTGCCCGGAAGACCTGACGCCGCGGCTCCAGCTCGCCCGGCTTTACCAGGCCGGGGACGACTGGCAGCAAGCCCAGGCCATCTACCTCGACGTTCTCGAGCGCGATCCGCACAACAAGACCGCCCTGTCGCGCCTTGTGCAGCTGCTGTCGGCGCATCCGGGCGGCATTGAACGAGCGCTCGCTGCGTGGCGCAATATCGCCGAGCATCGCGCGGCAGATCCGCTGCCCCTGGTGCAACAGGCGCAACTCTTGGAGCGGATGCGCCGGCCCGAGGAAGCCGAGAGGGCGTATCGTTCGGCGCTGGCTCGCGCCGCCGGGGACGCAGCGGCAAGTTTCGGTCTGGCGCGGCTGTTGTCCAATCAGGGCCAATGGCAGGCCGCGGCGGCGCTGTTCGAGGCCGTGCTGCGGGCCAACCCGGCCCGGTCGGACGCCCTGCTGGGCCTCGGCCGGTGCCTTGAGCGCCTCGACCGCGACGAGGAGGCGCTGGCGGCCTACGACAAGGTGCTCGCCGGCAACCCGAAAGAGACAACGGCGCTGCTCTATCGCAGCCGCCTGCTCCGCCAGCTGGGCCGCGTCGACGCGGCGATCGAGGCGTGGCGCGAGGTGGCCCGGCGCGACCCCGGCAACGCCGATGCCTACCACGAGCTGGTGTTCACGCTGGCTAGCGCCGAGCGCGAGCCGGAAGCGCTCGAGGCGCTGGCTCAGGCCGAGGCGGCGCTGCCGCCCTCGCCGTCGAGCTGGATCCGCCTTGCCCTCGCAGCGCAGGCCGGGCAGCTGCATGAGCAGGCGATCGCCTATTTCGAGCGCGCCATCGCCGCCGAACCGCAGGAGGCGAGCCACCATGCGCAGCTTGGCCAGTATTATCTAAGCCAAGGCATCGTCGATGGCGCCTTCGACAGCCTCTTGGCCAGCCGCGAGCGCAATCCGGCCGACGTCACCGTCGCCAGGCGCCTCGTCGAGGCAGTCAAGACGCTGAACGATGTCGGCGTCGACCACCTGGAGCTTCACCGCGTCTTGCGCCGGGAGCGCCGCAGCGCCGTCCCTCGGATCGGTAAGATCCTCGTGCCCGAGCGCCTGTTTCACGTCGTGCGGCGGCTTGCCGAGACCGAAGTGGCGCCGTACGTGCCGGTGCCCCGCCGCATCGTTGCGGTCAGCGCCTCGCTCGCCCCCGGCGGCGCCGAGCGGCAGCTGGCGAACATGCTGCGCGGCCTCAGCGAACCGCGCTTCGGCCTCGACCTCGCCCTGTGCGTCATCTCTCTGGGGAGCCGCGGCCGGCGCAATTTCTTCCTGCCGCTTCTGGCCGAAACGCCGGTCGATATCGCGACCGTCGACGAGGCGGCCGTCGAGGCCCATCTGAGAGCACCGGAGACGGCGCCCTATGCGCGGCTGATCGGTCATTTCCCGGCGCAGATGATCGGGCCGATCGCCTGTTGGCTGGCGGAGTTCCGGCGGCGGCGGCCGCAGGTCGTGCACGCCTGGCAGGACAGCACCAATCTGACCGCCGCGGTGGCGGCCCTCCTGGCCGGCGTGCCGCGCATCGTGCTGTGCTCGCGGAGCATCCGGCCCAGCAACCCGCGCCGCACGCTCCGGCGCTACATGCAGGAAGCCTATCAGGTGCTCGCCGACCATCCGGCGGTGGTGTTGAGCAACAACAGCCGCGCCGGCGCCGACGACCATGCCGACTGGCTCGGGCTCGACCGCTCGCGCATTCAGGTGGTCTATAACGGGGTCGATTTCGACACGCTGGAGCAGACGGTCGACCGGGCGGTCACGCAGCAGGCCCGCGACAGCCTCGGCATTCCGGCCGACGCGCCGCTGCTCGGCGGCGTCTTCCGGATGAGCGAGGAAAAGCGGCCGCTGCTGTGGGTCGAGGTTGCCGCCGCGGTGGCACGGCAGGACGCCGCGGCGCATTTCGTCATCTGCGGCGACGGCCCGATGCGCAGCGACATGGAACAATTGGCGGCGAGCCTCGGCATCGCCGATCGCTTCCATTTCGCCGGCACCCAGCCCAACATCGCCTCCTGGTACAAGGCGATGGACGTGGTGATGCTCACCTCGCGCTATGAAGGCCTGCCCAATGTCCCGCTCGAGGCGCAGAGCCTCGGCGTGCCGATCGTGGCGCCCGATGTCGGCGGCATGGGCGAGACGATCTGGAACGGCGTCACCGGCTGGACGGTCCGCGACGCCGGCGCCGCCGCCCTGGCCGAGCGCGTGGTGTTCTGCTTCCGCGATCGCGCGTGGACGGCCAATGCGGCGCAGCAGGCGCCGGTCTTTGTGCGCGAGCGCTTCGGGATCGAGGCGATGCTGCGGCGCAACCTGGAAGTCTACGGCATCCCGGCCGAGCCGTCGGCCGGCGCCGCCTCCATCCCGGCATCGGCCGCCCCGGCCTGACCGCAGCCGCGCCTGCCCTGTCAGCTGAGGTCGAGTTCCGATTCGGCCGGTTCGAGCGGCGCGAAGCATGCCGCGACCGCCGCCCGATCGACCCTCTCCAGGCACTCGGGCTGCCATTTCGGCTGATTGTCCTTGTCGACCAGCACGGCCCGCACGCCCTCGCGAAAATCATCGCGCCCGGTCAGCCGCAGGCAGACGCGGTAATCGGTGCGCAGTGCCTCGGCGAGCGAACTGCCGCCGCCCTCGCACAGCAGCCGCAGCGTCACCTTGAGGCTCATCGGGCAGACGTGGCGCAGCGTCGCCAGCGCGGCCTCGGCCCAGCTTTCGCCGGCACCTGACAGCGCCACGACGATGTCCTCGACGGTGTCGCCGGCAAACAGCTCGTCAATGCGCGGACGCCGCGCCAGCACCGGCGAGGGGCCCGGGTTGTCGGCAAACTGCGCCAGCACCCGGGCAATAGCCGCGGCGAGAGCCGTCGGCTCGGGTTGGGTGATCGCCGCAAGCGCTGCGACGAACTCGTCCCGGCGCTGCGCGCGCACGTGATGGCCGGCGAGCCCGAGCCCGACGACATCGGCGGCGCCGAGGCGCAAGCCACGCAGCCCGACATAAAGCCCGATCCGGCCCGGCAGCCGGTTGAGGAAGCGGCTCGCGCCGACATCCGGGAAGTAGCCGATCGCGGTTTCCGGCATCGACACGATCGTCCGTTCGGTCGTGACGACATAGCGGGCGTGCAGTGCCAATCCGCATCCGCCGCCGATTGTCAGGCCGTCGAGCAGCGCCACCACCGGTTTTGGGCAAGCGTGGATCCGGTGATCAAGGGCAAATTCGCTGCGAAAATACTCGCGGCGGAAACGGTCGAACTCGGCGCCCGGCGGCGGTGCGAGGATACCGTAGACATCGCCGCCGGCCGAGAAGACGCGGCCGACCGCGCCGATCATGATTGTCGCGATGCCGTCGTCAGCGGTGAAATCGTCGAGTGCCGCCGCGATCCGGCGCAGCATCGGGAGCGACAGGACGTTCTGTTGCTGCGGCCGGTTGAGCGTCACCAGCCCCAGCGAACCGCGCTTTTCGATCAGAACGTCGTCAGGTGTCGGCACGCCGTTTCCCGGACCTCCGCACCCCCGCAGGCATCACCCGCTTGGGGTGCATTGCGCTCAGCCGAGCTTTGCCTCGATGAGGTCGCGGATTGCGCCGACGCTCGTCACCTTGCCGAGTTCGGTCGGCGTGAACTCGAGCCCGAAGCGGCTTTCGATCGCCAGGATCAGCGAGACATGCGCCGTCGAGTCCCACTGCTCGATGTCGGCCGGCGTCGTGGCGGCGCCAAAGGCCGCCGGCATCGCCGTAAACACATCGGCGAAGACGCCGCGCAGTTCCTCGATCGTGTCCATGCCGATCGCCCCTCCGATGGATCCGCCAGGGAGGGCGCCGGTCAGACCGAGGCTTGCCCGGCGGCGGCGCGGTGGCGGTACAGCGCTTTGTAATCGGTCTTGCCGTTGGGGTTAAGCGGTAATTCGGTGACGAACACGATGTCGCTCGGCACCATATAAGGCGGCAAGGCGCGCCGGCAGGCATCCCGCAAGGCGTCCCCGTCGCCCCCTTTACCGCTCGGCGGTCCGACGACAAAGGCGACACAACCGTCCGCGGCGCCGTCCGCGGTCAGGGGCGCGGCAATGACCGCGACCTGCTCGCGTCCGGACGCGCGCCGCAGCACGCCCTCGATCTCCTGCAATTCCACCCGGTAGCCGCGAATCTTCACCTGGCGGTCGGCGCGGCCGCCGAACAGCACCCCATGCGCCTCGGTCCAGCGCCCGAGATCGCCGGTCTTGTACCAGCGCACCCCGTCTATCGTGACAAACTTCTCGGCGTCGAGTTGCGGCGCCCGCCAGTACCCGACCGTCATCTGCGGCCCGTGCAGATAGATTTCGCCGGTCTGTCCGTCGGCTACCTCGCTTCCCTCGGCAAACAGCGCCATGCGCTGGCGCCCGAGCGGCCGGCCGATCGGCACCACCGCCGAGGGCAGCGCCGCCGCGCGATCGAAGCG
This sequence comes from Thiohalocapsa sp., assembly GCA_050257895.1. GTDB lineage: Bacteria > Pseudomonadota > Alphaproteobacteria > ATCC43930 > CGMCC-115725 > DATARH01. The sequence goes on along the minus strand of JBLMXS010000297.1, from coordinate 5,047 downwards.
GAAGTAGCTGACATGGATGGTGCCCTCGGTCGGGCCGTACAGGTTGAACACGGCACTGTTCGGCGCTGCCTCCTGCCATGCCTCGGCGATCGTCACCGGCAGTGCCTCGCCGGCGAACAGGCTGTGGCGCAGGCTCGGCATCCGGCCGGCCGCCAGCAGGCCCTGCTCACGAGCGCGCGCCGCCGTGGAGGGGACCAACAGACACGCGCTCACCCGGTGCTCGGCAATCAACCGCGGCGCTAGCACCGTCGCGTTCTCGGGTACGCTGTAGGGTTCGGCGCCGTTGAGCCAGGTGAGGAACATGTCGTGGGCCGACAGATCGAATGTCAGATCGGCGGCCTGCAAGACGCGGTCGCCGACCGCCAGCGGCACATGCTGATGGATTGCCGGCAGATAGGCGGCGAGATTAGCATGGCTGATCGGCACGCCCTTGGGCGCGCCGGTGGTACCAGAGGTAAAGAGGATATACACCGGGTCGTCACCGGCAGCGCCGCCGCGATCGCCCACCGGCACCTCGGCATGCTCGAGCGCCACCGCCCCCAGATCGCCGCGCGCCAGTCGCCGCCGCCCCGGCAGCCGCACCGCGTCGCTTTCCGGGGTGATTAGGATAAGGCCCCGGTCCAGGTCGCCGCCGAGTTCGCCGTCCAGTTCGCCGAGGCAATCATCGAGCCGTTCGGCGCAGGCATCATCGAGGATGATGGCGGCGCATTCGGCGGCGGCCGCGATCGTCCGGTTGCGCTCCTTCGGGAAGCGGGTGTTGAGCGGGACGTAAGCGCAGCCGGCAAGCAATGCCGCGAGGATCCCGGTGTAAGCGGTTGTCGAGCGGTGCGACAGGACGCCGACGCGGCCGCCTGGAGCAACGCCGATGCGGTTGAGCCCGGCAGCAATGCCGGCCGCTGCCTCGAACAGCTCGCGATAGCTGCGCCGCTCGCCGAGCGCCCACAGCGCCGGCTGGTCGGCGTGCCGCCGCGCCGCACTCAGCAAAGAGGAGCCAATGTCACCGTTGATCATCGCAAAAACCCGACCGGTAGGCGGCGCCGGGCCGCATGTTACCAGGGACAAGCGGGGGTTGGCGACAAGGGCCTCAAGTGCCGGCCGGTTCGGCGAGTCGACATAGGATAACCGCGGGGCCGGTCCGAATGCGCAAGGCCGGCTTTCCCGAAGGCGTAAATGCTCAGCCGCACCTCAAGCAAAGCAATTTGGGCGAGTGCATTTAATCTCGCCTGTATTTCCGGATCGGGGTGACGTTCCACGACCCCGAGCTTTCGCCGTTGCGAGCAGCCAACGCCTTCTCGACGGCGGCCGCAAGCTCGACCAGCTTGAATGGCTTTTTGATCACCATTTCCTGGGCAAACGGATCATCGCTGCCCGACAGATTGTCGTACCCCGTCATGAACAGGATTGCACTCTCAGGATCGGCAGCGCGCAGCGAGATGGCGAGTTGCCGCCCGTCCATGACGGGCATGACGAGATCAATCAGAGCGAGGTCGATACGCTCGTTTTGCCGGAACAAGTCCAGTGCGACGCGCCCATTCTCCGCCTCGATGACCCGATAGTTCATCGTATCGAGTGCCTGGACGGTGAGCTCCCGGACCGCCGGATCGTCGTCGACGACCAGAATGGTCGCTGCCTTTCCGTCATGCGACACCGGCCGGTCCTCGTGGACCGCTCGCGGCAGAGACTCCCGGGTTCGCGGCAGCAGGATCGTCATTGTCGTCCCCTGGCCGAGCTGGGAATCGATGCGGACCTCCCCGCCGGACTGCCGCGCAAACCCGAGCACCTGGCTCAAGCCGAGCCCGGTCCCCTCGCCAACGGGCTTGGTCGTAAAGAACGGCTCGAATGCCCTTGCCGCAACCTCCTGGGCCATGCCGGAACCGGTATCGCTGACCGATATCGCGACGTAATCCTGGTTGCCGAGCCCGGCCGGGCGGCGACGGTCCGATTTCGCGATATTTCTTGTCGCGACGGTCAGCCGTCCGCCATGGGGCATCGCGTCGCGACTATTGATCGCGAGATTCAAGATTACGAGTTCCAGCTGAGTGGGGTCGATCAGCACCGGCCAAAGGTCCTTCTCCAATACCGTCTCGATCCGGATCGCTCCGCCAATCGTCTGAAGCAGCAGGTCACCCATGCTGGACACGAGTTCGTTCAGGCTGACCACGCGCGGCGCAAGGTGCTGCTTGCGGGCGAACGACAGGAGTTGGCCCGTCAATTTGGCGCCGCGCTCGGCTGCGTTTGCGGCGCTTCGCAGCATCCTGAGGAGAGCCTGGTCGCCGGTGCGAAGGCATGCCAGCTCCAAATTTCCGAGCACCGCTGTCAACAGATTGTTGAAGTCGTGCGCGATCCCTCCGGTCAGCTGCCCGATGACCTCCAGCTTCTGCGTCTGGCGCAGGCTCTCTTCGATCTGCCGGCGCTCGGTGACGTCTCGGATCGTCCCAGCCAGTCTGACGGGGTTGCCCGCATCGTCGCGATACAGCCGCCCTTCGGCGACGACGCATCGTATTTCCTCGCCGGCCCCCAGACTTCGGGCCTCAAGATGGAACTTGCCGGTATCACATGCCTGATCGAAGGCCGCCTCGAATGCCCGCCGGTCTTCCGGCAATAACCGTTCGCCGACGGCCTCGCTCCACCTCGCGACCAACGGCGCCCCGCCTGCGATCCTGTTCCGCTTTGGCGCTTCGGGACGGTCTGCCAGATCGAAATGCCAGGTCCGCATCTGGGCCGCCTCAAGCGCCATCGTGAGGCTCTCCTGAGCGGCGGTGAGGCGATCGTTGGCTTCCTGCAATTGCCGGGTTCGCTCGCTGACCAGGTCTTCGAGACGGCTTGCGGCCTGTTCCCGCTCTTCCAGGTATTTCGCGGCTTCGTACTGCCGCAGGCGGGCCCGCAACGCCGCCCGCACGGCGCTGACCAGTGTCACCGTCTGGATCGGCCGCTCCTGCAGCGTCACGTTGCGCAGGCTGGCGACCAGCCGCATCGTATACGCACGCAGCCTCGGGTCATCGTGACGGGTAGTCAGAAGGATGAACGGGAAATCGGACCACGGCGGCTGCTGCTCAACCCACTCGAGCAGGCCGGCCAGGTCATTGCCGAGGAAAGCTTCCTCCGCGATCAACGCCGCACCGGCACCGGCCTCCAGCTCGGCCTGCAATTGATCGATGCCGGAACAGGATTTCGCGCCGAGTCCGGACTGTTCGATCAACCGGCAGGCAGCGTGGCCGTCGCGCCCGATGGGCGCGAGCACAAGGATGCGTTCACGGTTGAGCGGGTCAATGCGGTGCCGTGTCAATCCGGCGCTCTTTCGTCGGCTAGCAGCGGATTGGCCGCACCCCGGTAATTCGGGATCCCGGTGAGAATGCCCTGGAATTGCGTAAGGGGCGGGCCGACTTTGACCCCGTTCGCGGTCAGGCGAAACTCCCGGATCGTGTCCTCATGCGCGCCGCTGCGCTTTTTGACGACGGAGATCGCGCGGCGGACCCGGCCCTCCGCCTCGAAATACCGCAACATCACCACAGCATCGCTGAGATAGCTGATGTCGAGCGGCGTCTGCATCGGCCCCATCAGCCCGTGCTGCGCCAGCACCAGTATCGTGACGACCCCGAGCTGGTTGAGCGTGCTGAGGAGCTCGTGCATCTGCAGCACCAGAAACCGCTCCTCGGGCATCGCGTTCATGTAGCCGTTCAGGCTGTCGATGATGACGACCTGCACCCCATTCTTTTGCACGCTGTCGCGGACCAGATGGGCGAATTCTCCTGGCGACATCTCGGCCGGATCGATCTGCTGAACGCAGATCTGCCCCGCATCGACATGCTTCTCCAGCGGCATGCCCAGACCGCGGGCGCGCGCGAACACCGTCCCGAGGCCTTCATCGAAAGCGAAGACGGCAACCCTCTCGCCGCGCCCCGCCGCCGCCATGCCGCAGGTCAACGCGATTGAAGACTTGCCGACGCCGGCGCCGCCGATCAACAGCATGCTGGTGCCTCGTTCGAGGCCGCCGCCGAGCAGAGCGTCGAGTTCGGATGAGTCCGTAGAGGTGACTTCGCCGAGAAAGGCCTTGTGGTGTTCGGCCGCCACCAGCCGCGGATAGATCGCCAGCCCGCCGGTCTCGATCGTGAAATCATGATAGCCGCCGCGATACTTCATGCCGCGCATCTTGACGACGCGCAGGCGGCGGCGTTCGGCGCCGTATTCGAGCGACAGCTGCTCCAAGGTGATGACGCCGTTGGCGATGCTGTGCAGTTGCAGATCGTGATCGTTCGACGAGAGATCGTCGAGCAGCATGACCGTGCAGCGGCGGCCGGCGAAAAAATTCTTCAGCGCAAGGATCTGCCGGCGATATCGCAAAGAGTTTTGCGACAGCAGACGCATTTCCGACAGGGAGTCGAATACCACCCGCTTAGGATTTATCTCCCTGACCCTGTCGAGGATATTCTTGGTGGTTTCGCTGAGTTCCATCTCGGCCGGATGGAACAGCGTCAACTCCTGGTCAGGATCGAGGCTTGCCTCGGGCGGCACCAGTTCGAACACATCGATACCCTGCAAGGTCCAGCCGTGTCGGGCGGCAACTGCCTGCAATTCCCGTTCACTCTCCGAGAGGGTCACATAGAGGCAGCGCTCTCCCTGGCGCACGCCGCCCAGCAGGAATTGCAGCGCGAGCGTCGTCTTGCCGGTTCCCGGGCGGCCTTCGATCAGATAGACGCGATCGGCGTCGAAGCCGCCGCCAAGGATATCGTCCAATCCGACGCTGCCGGTTGAGATCGTCTCCGGCTCGGAATCTGTGCGTGGTACAGGTTCGGCCATGGCTGTCCCCTGATGAACGCCAGGTCAGCTCACTCGGTTCGCGCCGCCGAGGATAAGGCATGCCCTCATTTAGGTAAATTTTGCGCGACCGACGCGCTGCCGGATGGGTTAGGTCTTATTGTGGGTGCGGGTTTCGCAACGCAATGAAAGGTGGGGAATATGGGAAGGCTCGACGGCAAGGTAGCAGCAGTGACGGGCGGGGCATCGGGGATCGGCGAGGCGACGGTCAGGCGTTTCGTCGCCGAGGGCG
>JBLMXS010000296.1:0-10015 GCA_050257895.1 Thiohalocapsa sp. | reverse complement strand
CGGATCGCAAAAGGTGATCGGGTCGGGGTCCATATCGCACACTCCACCAAAGCGGGGCCACAAGGCGCGGCTGGCGCTGCAACGTGATCGATGGCAATGCTAGCTGCGTCTGCGAGCGGTGCGTTGATCTGCGTCAAGCGGCGCTGGCGACAGCGCCGGTGCGGTGCAGCGCGGCGATCTCGTCCCGCGTGAAGCCCCAGTCGGCGAGGATCGCGTCGGTGTGCTCGCCGGTTCGTGCCGGCGGCAGCTGCACTCGCGTCGGGGTGCCGAGAAAGCGCGGCGCCGGCGCCGGCTGCATCACCCCGTCGATCTCGACAAAGCTGCCGCGCTGCACGTTGTGCGGGTGCCGCATCGCCTCCGACATGCGCAGCACCGGCGCAAAGCAGATATCGGTTTGCTGCATGATGGCGTCCCACTCGGCGCGCGTCTTTTGTTTGAAGATGCGCCCCAGCCGCGCCGTCATCTCCGGCCAGCTCTGCTTGTCGGTCTGCGGCGGCAGGTCCTCGCCCGCAAGTCCGACGTGCTCGAGCAAGAGCGCGTAGAATTGCGGCTCGATCGAGCCGATCGCGACGTGCTCGCCGTCCTTCGTCTCGTAGACGTGATAGAAATGCGCCCCGCCGTCCGTGCGGTTGGCGCCGCGCTCCTCCCGCCAGGCGCCGGCGGCGAGCGCGCCGTACATCATCATCATCAGCGAGGCTGAGCCCTCGACCATCGAGCAGTCGATGACCTGGCCCTGCCCGGTGGTGCGGGCGTTGATGATGCCGGCCAGCACCCCCATTGCGAGATAGAGCGCGCCGCCGCCGAAATCGCCGATCAGGTTGAGCGGCGGCACCGGCGGTCCGCCTTTGTCGCCGATCGAATAGAGCGCCCCCGACAGCGCGATGTAATTGATGTCGTGCCCGGCGGTATGGGCGATCGGCCCGTGCTGGCCCCAGCCGGTCATGCGGCCGTAGACCAGCTTGGGGTTGCGCGGAAGGCAGATCTCCGGCCCGAGGCCGAGCCGCTCCATGACGCCGGGGCGGAAGCCTTCGATCAGCGCGTCGGCGCGGTCGACGAGGCGCAAGACGGCGGCGACGCCGTCCGGGTTTTTCAGGTCGACGGCGATGTTGCGGCGGCCGCGCTGCAACAGGCCGAAGCGCGGGTCCTCGCCCTCGCGGCCGACATCGTTGCCGACGTTGGCGGCGCGGTCGACGCGGATCACTTCGGCGCCCATGTCGGACAGCAGCATGGCGCAAAACGGCCCAGGGCCGATGCCGGCCAGTTCGATCACTCTGACCCCGGCGAGCGGGCCGTTTGCATCAGTTACGGTTTTGGTGGCCAATTTTTCACCTCGACGATAAATTTAAAGACCTTCTCACTACGCCCGTCTTTGCTTACTTCAAGACTGTTCGTGGCCCCCTGGATCGCCCCATGTTTCTCTAAAAAATTGCGCAGTTGTCCTCCTTGGCTCCGATTCTCTGCCGCCACGGCATGTCCTATCCACGCCGACCCATTGTGTTCTTTGGTACAAGCAAAAGGGTATTCATCTCGATGAAGTTTTTGGCTGCTAATCGCAGGTACTTCCTCTCCGGGCGTATTCATGGCCTCGTTTCTTTTCCAAGCGGCTTGCTGCTTGCGAATGTTATGATCCTTTTCATGATCATATGTTAATATTTTTGGCCAGCCGGCTTGCTGGGCATGATAAATGTTCTCGGCAATCGTCCTTTCCTTATTCCCGTCGAACTCCAGAACCGGAAGACGACCTTGATCTCGATCCTGTGACATTCTTGGTGCTCCCCGGGCAGCGAAATCATCGAATCGCAGGATACCACGTTTTGAAGGCGTGGAGTCGGCTGGTCCGCCAGTCTAGAACTTCCGAAATCGGCTCACGTCGGGGCGGGGTTGGAATTTCTCCACGCCCGCGGGCGTGGAGAATAGTAGCATCGGTTCCAAATTTGCAGCGCCCACGGTGGCCTTTCGGAGGAGTTGTGGAGAAATGGACGCGACTTCACTGCGTGAATTGCAGGCGCCGCTCAAGGCGAAGTATCGCGGGGAGCCGCAGGCGGCGCTGGTAACGCTGACGGCGGAGGGCGACCTCGACGCCGACGGCATCGCCTGCCGGGTCGAGACCGGCCGCGCCCTGGTCGAGGCGGGGTTGCATCCGGCGACCGGCGGCAGCGGTGTGCAGGCATGCTCCGGCGACATGCTGCTGGAGGCGTTGGTCGCCTGCGCCGGCGTGACGCTGCGCGCGGTCGCCACGGTGCTCGAATTCCGGTTGCGCGGCGGCCATGTGCACGCCGAGGGAGACCTCGATTTTCGCGGCACGCTCGGGGTCGAGCGCACCGCGCCTGTCGGCTTTGCCGCGATCCGCCTCGCCTTCGCGCTCGACACCGACGAGCCGGCGGAGCGGATCGACACGCTGTTGAAGCTGACCGAGCGCTACTGCGTCGTGCTGCAGACATTGCGCAACCCGCCGCAGATCGCCGCCTCAATCACGTCGCGGTAGCATCCGGGTCCCTGCGCAGGCAGGGACCCATTCGGCAGCTGAACGAGCCGATGGCGCATGGGTCCCTGCCTTCGCAGGGAGCTCAAAGAGGCGGCCGCTACGGGAACAGCGGCGCCACCTCGGCCATGAAGCGGTCCATCTCGTCCTTGACCTGGATGTGCGGCTTGAGCCCGACATTGACGTAGAGGATGACCTCGGCGACGCCGGCCGCCGCCACCTTCGCAAGCGTTTCGGCGATCTGCGCCGGCGAGCCGATCAAAACCGAATTCTCGCCGAGATCCTCCGGCCGCACCTTGTGCAGCCGGTCGACGATCTCGCCGAAATAGCGGTAGCTCGGCGGCGCCGTCGCCGGGTCGCCCGGGAAGGCTTCGATGACGCATTCCTTGTAGTAGCGGATCTGCCGCGCCCGCGCCGCCGCCTCCTGCGCCGGAGTGTCGGCGAAATGCAGGAAGTAGCTGCACATCAGCCGGCCCGGCTCATGGCCGTGCCGAGCGCAGGTCTCGTCGTAGAGGTCGCGCACCTGGCGCAACCCGCCAAACGTCATCGCCGCCGCGAACGGCGCGACGATCAGATTGCAGCCCAGCCGCGCCGCCAGCTCGATCGAGGGCTGCGAGAACGAGGCGACGTAAGCCGGGATCGGCCGCTGCAGCGGCTGCGGCGTGATTGCGACATCGTCGAACCGGTAATGCCGGCCGTGATGCGAGATCGGCCCGTCGGCCGCCCACAGAAGCCGCACGATCCATCCCCTCTTCGAAGATCGCCTGGTTGTCGTCGAACGAGACGCCGAGCGGGGCGTATTCGCGGCGGTCATAGCCGCGGCCGGCGGCGAAATCGACCCGCCCGCCCGACAAGAGATCGAGCGTCGCCCATTGCTCGGCGACCCGGATCGGGTGGTGCAGCGGCAGCACCGTCACCGCCGGCGCCAGCCGGATGCGCCGGGTGCGGGCCGCCACCTGCGCCAGCACCAGATCCGGGCACGACAAGACGCCGAGCGTCGAGAAATGGTGCTCGCCGATCCACGCCGAATTGAACCCGAGCTCGTCGGCGTACAGCGCCTCGTCGAGGATGTCGGCGACGAACTGGTTGGCGCTGCGCCGATTGTCGACGTAGTGGTTGTCGCTCAGCGTGAAATAGCCGAACTGCATCTCTTCGTCGCTCAGGGCGTACCAGAAGGCGCCGACAACACCGGCGCTTCGAGAAGGGCGGCGGTTAGCCGGCCAGCCCCTTCGCCTTGAAGACCTCGGCCGCCTTCGGTTTGGTAAGGAAGTCGATCAGCGACTGGCAGTCGAGCGGGTGCTGCGTCCAGTTGGTGGTGGCTATCTCGTAGGTCTTGCCGCCGTGCTTCGCCACCGGCTTGATCAAGCCGCCCGCCAGCTTGGCGGCTGAGCTAAACTTCTTGACGGCGTCGGCATCGATAATCACGACGTCGTATTCCTCTTCGTCGGTGATTTTCTTCTCGACGGCGGCCTCGTTGGCGTAATCGATCTTCAGCTTGTCCTTGGAGGCTTTTTCAAAGTCCGGGGCGAGCGCCTGCAGCGCCGGCTTCATTGCGTCGACGCTCAGCACCTTGAGTTCCGTGGCGCCGGCTTGGGCAGCCACGAAGGCGACGGCGGCAAAGGCGGCGCCGCTAAAAAAACGTCCTGCTCTCATCATCTCCACTCCCGGAAGAATTGCTGATGTCGTTGCGCCGCGACGGCTGTCGCAGCTTGGCTGGGAACGCCAGAGGCGCCGGCGCCGACTGTAGCAGAATTGCGCAGGGTTTGTGCAACCGGCAGCCGGCCGGAATTTGTCGCAGGCGGGTTGCCCGCCCGGTCAGCCTCCCCACAACTCGCGGCTGGCGATGCGGGCGCCCTCGGCGAGCGCCGCCAGCTTGACCCACACCACCGACGGGTGCACCTCGCAGGTCGCCGCGAAGCTGGCGAAGCCGCAATCGGCGCCGGCGATGACGCTCTCCCGGCCCACCGCGGCGGCAAAGCGGCCGATGCGATCGGCGATCACCTCCGGATGCTCGACGATGTTGGGGGAGTGGGTGATGACGCCCGGGATGAGGCTCTTGCCGTCGGGCAGGCCGACGTCGCGCCAGACTTTCCATTCGTGCTCGTGGCGCGGGTTGGCCGCCTCGAACGAATAGGCGCCGGCGTTGATCCTCAGCATCAAATCGATGATGTGCTTCAGCTCCATGTCGTGGACGCGCGGCCCGATATTGATCGAATAGCACGTGTGGTAGCGGACGCGGTCGGGTGGCAGGCCGCGCAGCGCATGGTTGAGGGCGTCGATGCGGGTCGCTGCCCAGGCCCGGCAATCCTCGATGCTGGCCTCGGGGTGCATGACGTAATACGACGCGAACAGTGGGTCGTCGACCTGCAGCACCAGCCCGGCGTCGATAATTGCGCGGTATTCCTCGCGCAGCGCGTCGGCCAGCGCGTAGAGGTATTCCTCCTCGCTCCGGTAATGCTGGTTGCGGTTCCAGTTGGCGAGATTGGCCGGCGATACCGCCGGCATGAAGGCTTCTTCATAGCGCTGCCCGGCGAGCGCCTCCTTGAGGGTGGCGATGTCGCGTTGCAGCGCCGCCATCCCCTTGTACGAGAGCGAGCCGGTGCACACCCAGCGGGTGCGGCCGGTCTGCCCAGCGGTGCCGGGCAATTGCGCGGCCCAGGCGTAGAATTGCGGAAACGCCTGGTATTCGCGCGACAGCGCCCAGTAGTTGGCGGGCTCGGCCTGCGGGCTCGGCTCGATGCCGGCGAGCCGCTCATTGACGTAGGGGATAAAGCCGATGCGGCCCATCTCGCCGTCGGCGACGATGTCGATGCCGGCCTCGACCTGCCGCCGCACGGTCTCCGTTACGGCGGTCTTGACGCGGGCCGCGAAGGCGTCTTGGTCGATCCCCTCGCCCTGCTGCTTCTTGAGGATCATCGCGCGCAAATCGTCGGGCCGCGGCAGGCTGCCGACATGCGTCGTCAGGATGCGATCGGTGCTGCGCTTCATGCTCTCCTCCGCTGTCGGCTGTGACCGATTACCCCACCCCGGCCCTCCCCCGCCAGCGGGGGAGGGTTAGGGTGTGGGGGTATCCCCGAACGCGCTACCTGACCGGCGAGAACGAGGCCGGGACCAGCAGCTTGTTCTCCTGGCGGACCGGGCGGACGCCGGCTTGCGGCGGCCAGTTGCGGCCGGGGGCGCGCGAGGCGTCGCGGATGCGCGAGCGCTCGTTGACGTCCTTGTAGACCCAGATGTGAGTGAAGCGGTTGAGGCCGCCCAACTCGCTCGTCCAGCACGCCGCCAGCGGCGACAATTCCTCGCGCTCAGGCACCGCCTTGGCCCACGCGTCGAGCACCTTTGGCAAGGCGCCTGGCTCGTAGGTGTAGGTGCGCATCTCGTAGACGTTGCCGCTGCCGTAATCGCGGCTGCCGAGCGGCCGCATGAACGGCGCCGGAATGACGATCTCGGCCTGCTGCTCGATGATCAGGTCCTGGCCGCCCGGCATCGCATTGCGCTCGGGGTCGCTGGCGAGCGCCGCGCGCACCCGCGTGCGGTGGTTGAGGTCGTCATACGGATAGACGTGGATGACCTGGTTCAGCTGGCCGAACTCGGTGTGCCAGAACGCCCCGAGCTGGGAATGCTTCAGCCGTGCCGGCAGGCGCTTCTCGTAGCGCTGCTCGAATTCGGGCACCGCGCCGGCGCGCAGCGTGTAGGTGCGGACTTCGTAGATCATCGGCATCTCCTCCGGATGAAGGGCACAGAGCCCTCTTCCCGCGGTAGCGGGAATGCGATTGCGGTTACGCCACGAGCTTGCGCAGGCGGTGGATGACGCGGCGCTTGGCCGGCGCCTGGCCCGCTGCGAAGCGGCTCCACGAGCGCCCCGACAATTCGCCGACAAAGATATTGCCTTGGCTGTCGACCGCGATGCCGTGCGGCGAGGTGAACCGGCCGGGCTGCATCCCGCCCGGCGTCTTACCCAATTGCGCCACGACCTCGTGATGCTTTGTCGTGTGGACGCTGACGCGCGGCCCGATGTTCGGCCAGTCCTTGTTGATCTCGCCGGCCGGCCCGCCCTCGCCGATGTAGCACAAGGGGCTCGGCCCCTTCGCCAGGCACATGCCGTTCGGCCGGTGCAAATAGTTCCACTGCGTCTCCCACTTGCCGTCGGCGTCGAAGATCTGGACGCGGTGGTTTTCGCGGTCGGCCACGTAGATCCAGCCGTCGGGGTCACAGCAGATGTTGTGTGGGATGTTGAACTGGCCGGGATCGGTCCCCGGCTCGCCCCACGACTTCAGCAATTTGCCGTCGAGCGTGTATTTGTGGATGCGGGCGTTGCCGTAGCCGTCCGAGATGTAGAGATGGCCGCAATCGGGCGACAAGGCGGTGTGGGTGCAGCGGTTGAACGGCTCGCCGGAGAGGAACGGCGCCGGCTTCCCAGGCACGCCCAAGGTCATCAGGACATGCCCGTCCAGCGTGCAGTGGCGCACCGTGTGGTCGCCGTCGTCGGTCAGCCAGATCGTGTCGTCGGGCGCAACATGGACGCCGTGCGGCCGCGTGAAGAGGCCCTCGCCCCAGGTGCGCAACAAATTGCCGTCCGTGTCGAACACCGCAATGGGGTGGTCGCCGCGATTGAAGGCGTAGACATTGTCCTGGCTATCGACGCCGACCGCGGCGCAGTCGCCGAGCACGATCTCGTCCGGGATCTTCGCCCAGCTGTCGTCGACCTCGTAGGTCCACTGGCCGCTGCCGAGTCGCTCCGCCATCGTTCCCTCCCGCGCCTTTGCGGCGATATTGACGCCGCCGGCGCGGCGGAGCAAGGAGGAGGCGGTAAGGCCGCAGCGCGCCAAGAGGAGCCGATCCGATGATCATCGACACCCACGCCCATGTCGTCCCGAAGACGATGCTCGACGCGCTGCGCAGCGAGCCGCGTCTCTTTCCGTCGGTGCGGCTCGACACGGCCGCCGCGATGCCGCGCATGGCCTTCGCCGGCGGCGAGCCCGGCCGGCCGATCCAGCCGCGCCTCGCTGATCTCGACGCGCGCCGCGGCTGGCTGAAAGAGGCGCGCGTCGACCACCAGCTGGTCGGCGGCTGGACCGACGTCTACGGCTATGACCTGGCGGGCGAGGAGGGCGCCGACTGGGCCCGCTTCTACAACGAGCACATGGCGAAGGACGCCGCCGCGCTGCCGGCACTGACGGCGCTCGCGACGGTGCCGCTGCAGGACGGGCGTCTCGCCGCCCGCGTCCTCGAGGAGGCGCTCGACCAGGGCTTCAAGGGCGCCATGATCGCGACGCAGCCGAAGGGCAGCGGCGGCAATCTCGACGACCCCGACCTCGACCCGTTCTGGGAACTGGCCTCGGCCAGGGGCGCCACGATCTTTCTCCATCCGCACTACATCTGCGGCGACGAGCGGCTGGCCGGGTATGACCTCGTCAACGCCGTGGGCCGCCTTGCCGACTCGACGCTGGCGGTGGCGCGGCTGTTGTTTTCAGGTCATCTGACGCGGTTCTCGGGTATGACTTTGGTGCTGTCGCATGGCGGCGGCGCCCTGCCCTACGCGCTGGGGCGCCTTAAGCGCAACCGCGTCATCCACCCGGATTATGCCAACCCCGAGGGCGGCTTCCGCCGGCTCTATTTCGACACCGTGCTGTTCGAGCCGCTGGCGCTGCGCTTCCTCGTCGACGTCGCCGGCGCCGACAAGGTGGTGCTCGGCTCCGACTACCCGTTCGGGATCGGCGACCCCGACCCGTGCGGTGTCGTCGACCGGACCAAGCTCACCGCCGCCGAGCGGGAGGCGATCCTCGGCGGCAACGCCGCGCGCATCTTCCACATCGATTGCGATTGCGGCGGCTGACGGAGCGGCGGTCCCACCCCTTCGGAAGTAAAGACAGCATCCACTCGGGCGTTGCCGGCAATCGCCTTCGCTCGTAAGCTTCGTCAGCGCCCACATTCGAAACTTTTAGCTAATTGGTAGCGAACAGGAGGCTGCGATGGCGGGGAAGAACTGGCAGATCGAGGGCAAGTACGTCGAGTATTGCAGCTGCGACCTCGGCTGCCCGTGCGAGTCGATGGCCGACCCGACCTACGGCTATTGCACAGGCCTGGTCGGCTTCAAGATCGACCGGGGTTACTGCGAGGATGTCCGCCTCGACGACCTGGCGGTGGTGGCGACGTTCTACTTCCCGCGCGCCATCCACCACGGGCAGGGGGTGCTGCAGCCGATCGTCGACGAGCGCGCCAGCGAGGCGCAGCGCGAGGCGATCTTCTACATCCTCTCCGGCCAGGATCAGCCGGTCGGCACGATGTTCCAGATCTTCTCCGTGATCGTCGAGACGATCAAGGAGCCGCTGTTCGCCCGGATCGGCTTCGAGTGGGATCTCGACAGGCGCACCGCCAGGATCGAGGTGCCTGGCGTCGTGCGCGCGCACAGCGAGCCGATCCGCAATCCGGTCACCGACGAGGAGCACCGCATGCTCGCGGTGCTGCCGCACGGATGGGTGTTCCACGAAGCCGAGAACGCCTCCGGCTTCGCCAAGGGGATCGGCGCCGTCAAGTTCGACCTCAGCCGGCGCCACAGCTCGTTGGCGAATATCGCGTGGAACCAGAACGGCCTCGCCCACAGTTACGACGAGTACAAGCAGAAATTCGGCCGGCCGTAGCCGAAGCCCGCCATGACGCTGCCCGAGCCGAGCGTCCTCGAAGGCGTACTGCGGCGCGACCGCCTGTTGGTGGTCGCGGGCCTTGGCGTGGTCGTGGCGCTGGCATGGATTTGGATCTTCGCCGGCGCCGGGCTCGGGATGAGCCCGCTGTCATCATGGCGCGAGCCGGAGATGTCATCCATGCCCGGGATGCCGGGCATGGCCGACATGGTGATGCGGCCGGCGGTGTGGTCGCCCGGCTATGCGCTGCTGATGTTCGTCATGTGGTGGGTGATGATGGCGGCGATGATGCTGCCGAGCGCGACCCCGATGCTGCTGCTCTATGCCCGCATCAATCGCGGCGAGCGCGCCGGTGGCCGACCGTACGTGCCGGCGGGGGTCTTTGCCGCCGGCTATCTCGCCGCCTGGGGCGGCTTCAGCCTGCTCGCCGTCGCTGCCCAGTGGGGGCTGGAACGGCTGGGACTCTTGTCGCCGGCGATGGCGACGACGAGCCTTCTGCTCGGCGCGGCGATCCTGGTCGCCGCCGGACTATGGCAATTGACGCCGATCAAGACGATCTGTCTGCGCCAGTGCCGCTCGCCGATCGGTTTCTTAAGCCACAGCTGGCGGCCGGGCACCCGCGGCGCCCTCGTCATGGGGCTCGAACACGGCAGCTATTGTCTCGGCTGCTGCTGGTTCCTGATGGCCCTGCTGTTCTTCGGCGGCATCATGAACCTGGTGTGGATTGCCGGCCTCGCCGTCTTCGTGCTGCTGGAAAAGACATTGCCGTACGGCCATTGGCTGGGTCGCGCCGCCGGGATCGTTGCGATCGCCTGGGGTGCGCTGCTGGTGGTGCGCGCCGCCGGCATCGCGTGAGCTTGCGGACCGATGCGGGTTTGCGCTCGCGCGCCGATTG
>JBLMXS010000295.1:0-4518 GCA_050257895.1 Thiohalocapsa sp. | reverse complement strand
GCCGCGCTGGCGCCGGCAGCCGCCCGCAGCAAACGAGCGCAACGACGGCGGCTTCACAATCCTCGAGGTGCTGGTCGTCGTGACGATCATCGGCCTGTTGATCGGCCTCGTCGCGCCGGCGGCGTTGCGGCAGCTCGGCGGCGCCCGCATGTCGGTCGCCAAGCAGTCGATCGAGCGGCTGGGGACTGTGCTCGATCTTTACAACCTCGACATGGGCTCCTATCCGACGACCGAGCAGGGGCTGGAGGCGCTCGTCAAGAAGCCGGCGTCGTCGACCCATTGGAACGGCCCCTACGTCAAGGGCGACGCGGTGCCGCTCGACCCGTGGAACCGGCCCTATGTCTACCGCAACCCGTCAGAGCGTCCGGGCCACGCCTACGATCTGTGCTCCAACGGCCCGAACGCCGACAGCGGCAAGCGCGAGCAGCTGTGCAACCCGTAACGGCGACAAGGCGCCCGCGGGCGCGCCTGGTCAAGCCGATCGCCGGCGGCCTGCTGATGGCGGCGACGCTCGCGCTGGGCGGCTGCTACGTCATCGAGCCGGCCTACCTTGCCAGCGGCGTCAAGGTGGCGCGGCTCAGCTGCCTGATGACGGTCGACAGCGTCGCCGCCTGCTACAAGACGGCCGGCGATCTGTGCGGCCCGCGCGGCTTCATCCTGTTCGACTGGGACGGCCGGCCGTGGCCGCTGCCCTACCCGGATCCCGCCAGCGTGGCGGCGGACAGCACCCGCCCCTACGCCGACCTCCTGGTGGCCTGCCGCGCCTGACAACCCAGCTCAGTTGCCTTCAGCGGCGGCGAGGCGGGCGGCGGCGAGCTGCTGGCGCAGGACCAGCGAGCCGATGACGACGATGTGCAGCGCATTGACGGCGACGCCGGCGGCGAAGGCCGCGGCGTAGAAGCCGGCAGTGTCGTAGATCGCGCCGGCGAGCCAGCCGCCGATCGCCATGCCCGACCCGGTGAACAGCAGCACCACCGGCACCCGCCACGCCGCCTCGGCGGCCGGGAACAGGTCGCGGATCGCCACGACATAGGCGGGGATGATGCCGCTGAAGCCGAGGCCGAACAGCCCGGCGACCGCGAACAGCCCGGCCTCGTCCTGGGTCAGGAGGAACCCGGACAGCGCCGTGATCTGGCACACCGAACCGGCGAGGACCGTGCGCCGCCCGCCGATCCGGTCGGCGACGATGCCCCAGAAGCTGCGGCTCAGAAAGGCGCAGCCGAGCAGCAATGACAGCATCGCCGCGCCGTGCGTCGCCCGGATGCCGAGATCGCTGCAAAACGCCACGAGATGGCCTTGCGGCATCGCCATCGGGATGCAGCACAACAGCCCGGCAACACATAGCAGCGCCTGCACGGTGCGCGGCCGCAGCCCGATGACCGGCATGCCGTGGCGCAGCCCGGCGATGCCGAGCCCCGCCATCTCGGGCGGCGGACCGAAGACCCAGGCGGCGACCGGCACGATCACCACGACCTCGAACGCGGCATAGACCAGCATCGTCGCGCGCCAGCCGAACGCAGCAATCGCGTGCTCGAAGAGGACGGGCCAGATCGTCCCGGCGAGGTAGGTGCCGGAGGAGATCAGCGCCATCGCGGTGCCGCGCCGCCGGTCGAACCAGCGCGAGACGTAGACGTAGAGCGGCGCGTTGATGCCGGCATTGCCGAAGAGACCGATCAACAGGCCGTGGCCGAGAAAGAGCGCGATGGGGCCGCCGAGCGTCGAGACGACGAGGCCCAGCGCGATACTCACGGCGCCGGCCATCACCGTCCACCGCACCCCGACCCGCTCGGCGAGGCGGCCCATCCCAATGCCGCCGACCGAGGCCCCGAACCACGCCAGCGAATAGGCCAGCGAGGGCACCGAGCGGGCGCCGCCAAGGTCGGCCGCGATCGGCTTCAGCGCCACCACCGCGATCAACGGCGAACCGTACGAGACCGTATAGATGCCGAGCGCCGTCAGCGCGACGACCCATGACGCGCGGCTCTCGATAGAGGCCGGGCGCGACCTAGCCCCCGCGAGTGTCGTCGTGGTCATTGGTGGGAGTGTTCAATCACGCACCGTCCGGCCGCACGCCAGGACCCCAATTGCCGAAGTCGTCATCCCCGTGCTTGATCCGGGGATCTCGTGCCGCCGGCCAGAGATGGCCGGGTCAAGCCCGCCATGACGAGTTCTCCTGGAGTGATTCCGGGTATCGGCGACACAGGTTTAATGCTGCGGCAGCATGTCCCACGGCGTCTTGCCGGCCGGCATCGGCGGGATGCGCAGCAGGTCGGAGAGCGGCACGCCGGCCTCGTAGCGGCGGCACAGCTCCTCGGGGTCGTAAGTGACGCCGACCGGGTTGGCGGCAAAGGCGGCGCTGTGGAAATAGCCGTCGAGCTCGCCGACCGTGTCGAAATTGTCGATCTGCAATTCGACGCGGTTGTTGTCCGGGTCGCGGTAGTACATCGAGGTCGTGACGCCGTGGTTGATCGGCCAATGCGGCAGGATGCCGTGGCCTTTGAGGCGGCGATAGGTTGCCAGCAGCTCGCCGAGATCCCGGTAGGAATAGGCGACATGGTCGGTGCCGGCGGCCTCGGGGTCGCGCGGCGGTAGCCCCGGCATATTGATCAGCGCCAGCCGGTGATGCTCGTCGTCGTAGCTGAGAAAGCACAGCCGCTCATCGCGGAACACGGTGCGGGCATTGAGCACGGTCGCGTATCACTCGGCCAGCCGATCGAGCTGCCCGGTGCGCAAGACGAAATGGGCGAATTTCGCGGGGCTGATCGCGCTCGCGGCATCGAGCCGGCGCACCGCTGCGATATCGTTCATCGTGGCTCCTCCCTCCCTGAAGAAGCCGGGAGACTACACCGCTGCCGCCGCTACCGCGACAGCCGAGTGCGCCCCATTGCAGTGGGGGCGGTGCGTGGTTCGTGACGGGCCGCGGCTTCGCCGCGCCCTCCTCACCATGAGGATTGTCCGTAATGGCATCAAGAATCCTCATTCTGAGGAGGCTGCGTCAGCGGCCGTCTCGAAGGACCTCAGGCCCGCGTCACGGGCGCGGCTGCAGGCCGGCGGCGAGGCTCATGCGGATCAGTTCCGACAGGCTGCGCGCGCCCATTTTGTCCATCACGCGGGCGCGGTGGATCTCGACGGTGCGCGGGCTGATCGCCAGATCGTAGGCGATCGACTTGTTGGGCAGCCCCGCCAAGAGGCCCTGCAGCACCTCGCGCTCGCGCGGCGACAACAGTGCGATGCGGGCGGATGCGGCCGCCGCCTGCGGGTCCTCACCGGCGCTCGTCCTGAGCCGGCCCAGCGCGGCGTCGAGGCTGGCGAGGATCGCATCGGCCGAAAACGGCTTTTCGATGAAGTCGACGGCGCCGGCCTTCATCGCCCGCACCGCCAATGGCACATCGCCGTGGCCGGTGATGACGATCAGCGGGAAACTGAACGAGCGCTCGGTCAGCTGCTGCTGCAATTCGAGCCCGTCCATCTCCGGCATGCGGATGTCGGCGATAAGGCAGCCCCGCCGCAAGGTCGGCGCGGCGGCGAGAAACTCGCGCGCCAGTCCGAAAGTCCGCACCGTGTACGATTTCGCTTCCAGGAGCGCCGACAGCGATTCGCGCACCGCCTCGTCGTCGTCGACGACATAAACGAGCCGTTCACCCGGCATCGACGGGCTCCTGCTGCGCCGGCGGCATCGGCACGGTCAAGCGGAACACGGTGCCGCCGTCGGTCCCCGGCCGGGCGGTCAGGTGGCCGTGATGCGCCTCGACGATCTCGCGGCAGATCGACAGGCCGAGCCCCATCCCGGCCTGCTTGGTCGTGACGAACGGCTGGAACAGCCGCTCGGCGATCTCCGGCGCGATGCCGGGGCCGGTGTCGGCGATCGTCACCTCGGCCATGTACTTGTCGGGGTCCTTGCTCGGGTCCTTGCCCGGGTTCTTGCCTGGCAGCGCCCGCGTCGCGATCGCCAGCTCGCGCTGCTCGACCGCCTCCATCGCCTCGACCGCGTTGCGCACGAGGTTCAGCACGACCTGTTGGATCTGCACGGCGTCGACGAGAACCGGCGTCAAACCGGGATCGAGATCGAGTGTGACGCGCACCCCCGATTGCCGCGCCCCGACTAGCGCCAAGGCCAGCGCCTCCTCGACCAGCTTGTTGAGGCTCTGCAGGCGGCGGTCGGTCTCGCCCTTGCTGACGAACTGGCGCAGCTGCCGGATCACATCCCCGGCCCGCTCGGCTTGGCGCATCGCCCGCGACATCAGTCCTTCGACGCGCTCGCCGGAATCGCCGTCGCGCTGCAGCAGGTGGCGCGCGGCTTCGAGGTAGTTCATCACCGCCGTCAGCGGCTGGTTCAGCTCATGCGCCATTGTCGAGGCCATCTGCCCCATCACACTGAGCCTTGATGTATGCAGCAGCTCGGCCTGCAGGTCGTGGATGCGGCGTTCGGCCGCCTGCTGCTCCGTCAAGTCGCGCACAAAGCCGGTAAAGAAGCGGGCGCTGCCGACCGTGAACTCGCCGACCTGCAGCTCCATCGGG
>JBLMXS010000294.1:0-3689 GCA_050257895.1 Thiohalocapsa sp. | reverse complement strand
TCCGGCACCTTGTAGCTGGACGCAATCCGGCGGCAATGCGCCTGCAACGCCGCCGGCGTTGCCATCATGCCGGGCCGTGCCACCACGAATGCGACAATCGCCTCGCCGAGTTCGCCGGCGGGCGCGCCGACAACGGCCGCCTGCGCCACCGCCGGATGCGCCAGCAAGAGGCTCTCGACCTCTGCCGGCGAGACATTGATGCCGGCGCGCTTGATGATGTCGGCGCCGCGCGCGACGAAATGCAGACCGCCCTCGGCGTCGAGAAAGCCGATATCGCCGGTGCGGAAATAGCTGTCGGCGGTGAAGGCGGCTTCGTTGCCGGCGGCGCTGATGCCGCTGTAGCCCGGCGTGACGTAGCCGGCGACCTCGATGGCGCCGCTGACGCCGGCCGGCAGGCCGCTCCCGGTCTCGGGATCGACGATCCGCAGATGGACGCCCGGGAGCGGCGGCCCCTGCCCTTCCATGCGCCGGTCGAGCGGCCAGTCGTGCGGCGTCACGGCGCAATTGCCGTAGGTCTCGGTGGCCCCGTAGATGTTGCAGATCTGCGCCGCGCCGAGCTCCTCCGCAGCGATCCGCACCTCCTCCGGCGAGCCGATCATCAGTCCCGTTCGCAGGCTCCGCGTGCGCTCGCGGCGGAATTCGGGATGCCGCAACACCGCCCCAGTCATGCTCGGCAAGGTGTAGACCGCGCTCACCCGGTGGCGCTCGACGAGGCCGATCCATTCGCCGGGATCGAAGCGCGGCTGCAGCACCAGCGTCGCGCGATGCGACAATGTCGCCGGCAAGGCGTTGGCGGCGCCATAAGACCAGAACAGCGGCGGTGCCAGCAGCACCCGGTCGTCCGCCGTCAACCCCATCCGCTCGCCGATGTTGAAGCCGTTCTCGATCAGCGCGTGCTGCGTCAGCCGCACCGCTTTCGGGCGGGCGCTCGACCCCGAGGTGTAGAGCACCAGCGCGTCGTCGCCGGCGCTGGCGCCGTCGCCCGGCGCGAGCGGAGGCAGCGGCGCGGCACTATCGCGGAAGCTCTCGTACGCGATCCATCCGGGCTGCAGGGTGCCGCCGAGCATCACGACGAACCGCAGGCGCGCCGCCCCGGCGAGACATGCCAGCGCCGCGGCAAAATCCTGGCCGGCAAACTCGCCGACGGCGATCACCCCGGTGACCTCGGAATCCACGAGCAGGAACTCCAGTTCGGCCGGCCGCGACCAGGTGCTGAACGGCACCGCGACGGCGCCCAACGCCATGATGCCGAAGCACGCTTCGAGCCATTCGGCGCGGTTGTTGAGCAACAGCCCGACACGGTCGCCGCGGTTGACGCCTTGCGCCCGCAGCGACGACGCGAGGCGCGCCGACCCATCGGCGAGCTCGCTGTAGCTCAGCTGCCGCCCGCCGTCGATCACTGCGATGTGGGCGGGATCGCGCGCCGCCTGCTCGCACAGCAGTCCGAACATTGTGCGGCTGTAAGGCATCCCCATGTTATATGTCCTTACATTCCATCCAGCCCGAGGTGACGCACGTGTATATGCCCGCCGATCGCTCGAACCGAGCGCTGCGTTACGACGAGGGGCCGAGCTCGCCGGTGCGGCTGCTGCTGAATGTGCTGTGGCTGTTTTGCGGCGGCTTTTTCGCCGGCATTGCCTGGCTGATCGCCGCCGTCATCATGGCCGTGACCATCATCGGGCTGCCGTGGTGCTTTGCCGCGTTCCGCATCGCGCTCTACACCTTCCTGCCGTTCGGCCAGGAGATCCGCACGCGGCCCGATGCCGGCCTCCTCAGCACGCTCGGCAACATCGTCTGGTTCGTCCTGGCCGGCTGGTGGCTGGCGCTCGCGCACCTGATCCTGGCGGTGGGCTTGGCCATCACCATCATCGGCCTGCCGTTCGCCTGGGCCCACCTCAAGCTGGCCGGCGCCAGCCTGTTCCCGCTCGGCAAGGAGATCGTGCCGCGCGGCGCCCCGCCGTTGCTGGTTTAACCAAGCCGCTGGACCGCCGGTCATCCGAAGCACCTCGATCGGACGCAGCGCGAGCCGTCCTACACCATGCTGTAGCCGCCGCTGATGCTGATCACTTGGCCGGTGATCCAGCCGCCCTGGTCGGAGGCGAGCAAGGCCGCCAGCGGCGCCACATCGTCGGGCCGGCCGAGCCGGCGCAGTGGGTAGAGCCGCACCAGCCGCTCGCGATTGGCCTCGACCCAGTCCCGGTCGTGCGCCGTCTCGACGAGGCCGAGCGAAATGACGTTGGCGGTGATGCCGAAGCGGCCAAATTCGCGGGCCACCGATTTTGTCAGGCCGATGACGCCGGCGCGCGCGGCGGCGACGATCGCGAGGCCGGATTCGCCGACGCGTGACGAGTCGCCGATCAGGCTGATGATGCGGCCGCGGCCCGACGCTTCAAGATGCGCCGCGGCGGCGTGGATGCAGTGGATTGCGCCGTAGAGGCAGGTGTCGATCTGGCGCCGCCAGTCCTCCGGCGTCGTCTCGGTGAAGCGCTGCCTCAGCGCGACCCCGGCATTGTTGACGAGGATGTCGAGTCGTCCCAGCTCGCTGGCGACTCGCGCCACCATGTCGGTGACCGCATCATGGTCGGCAACGTCGGCGCCGCAGGCGATGGCGCGGCCGCCATCCCGTTCGATCTCGGCGACGATCGCCTCCGCGGCATCGGCCGAGCGGTGATAGTTGACCGCGACTGCCGCCCCCTCCGCCGCCAAAGCCAGTGCGATGGCGCGGCCGACGCCGGTGGCTCCGCCGGTGACGAGCGCGGCGCGGCCGTGCAGGTTCAGGTCCATTGCCGGCCCCTCACGGCCTCGCCGGCCCGGTCTCGATCGGCGGGCCGTCGGGCAGCCCCCATTCCGACCATGAGCCATCGTAGACGGCGGCGCCGGGGTGCCCCAGCAGGTGCGCCGCGAACGCCACCGCGCAGGCGGTCACCCCGGAGCCGCAACTGGCGACGATCGGGCGGCCGAGATCGACGCCGGCTGCGGTGAACAAATGCTGCAATTCCTCGGCGCTCTTCACCTGTTTGGTCCGCGGCTCGGTCACCAAGTCGAATGGCAGGTTGCGGCTGCCGGGGATGTGGCCGCGCCGGCGTCCGGGCCAGGTTTCCTCGGCGGTGCCTTCGAAGCGGCCGGCGGCGCGGGCGTCGACCACCTGCTCGCGACGCGCGCCGATATTGTCGAGGATCGCTGCCTTGTTGCGCAGCAATGCCGGGTTGAAGCGGGCGCTGAACCGCCGCGGCGGGATCTGCGGCGCCGCTGTTTCAAGCGGCCGCGCCTCCGCCTTCCATTTCGGCAAGCCGCCATCGAGCAGCGCGACGTCATTATGCCCGAACAGCCGTAAGAGCCACCATGCGCGCCCGGCCGAGGACAAGCCGTTGGCGTCGTAGACGACGATGCGGTCGTCGTTGCCGATGCCGCGCTCGGCCATCTTGATGGCGAACCGCTCCGGCGACGGGACGATGTGCGGCAGGCTCGTGCCAGGTTCGGCGACATCGTCGATGTCGAAGAAGACGGCGCCCGGGATGTGGCCGGCATCGTAATCCTGCCGCGCCGTCGGGGTCATCCCCGGCTGCTTGTACGAGCTGTCGAGCACCCGGACATGCGGGTCGGCGAGGTGCGCGGCGAGCCACTCGGTCGAAACCAGGGCCTCGGGCCGGACATAAGGCATGGTTTACTCCGCAAAGGCGATGTTGATG
>JBLMXS010000293.1:0-8055 GCA_050257895.1 Thiohalocapsa sp. | reverse complement strand
CCGAGGCCGAACGCCGCCGCCGCCACCGCCAAACCGGACCAACCGGGGAAGCGCCGCGCCGGCGACGCCAGCAATTCGGCGGCCTTGTCCCTGATCCTGAGGGCCGGCACCGCCGGTGCAGTGGCGGGATCGGCGGTGCGGGCTTCGTCGAGCTCGTCAAGAGATGTCACGGCAATCGGAACCCCGATGGTTGCAGCCTTACAGGCAGAACCCACGCTGCCGCCCTCGGTTCCTTGCCGTGCGACGCGCCTTAAGGCTTGTGGCTGACGAACAGCTCGGTCGTCGCCGGATCGGGGATCGCATCGCTCGGCGTGACGCCGCTCTCGTAGGGGATATTGAAGCGGGTGAAGGCCTTGATCAGCACGTCGGCCGCCGGCGGCGGTGCAACGCCGCTGCGGACAAAGAGCTTCACTCCCATCGCCGGCGCCTCGCCGAAGATCGTCGTCTTCTCGGGACCGAGCGCGTCCCACCCGGCCATCCGCAGCACGTTGGCGATCTGGTTGGCGTAGGTGAAGGCTTCGACATCGTCGGGGGCGCACGAGACGACGACGCGATGGCTGCCGAACTGGCGCAGGTCATCGGCCAGCTTTGCCGCCGCCTCGGAGCTGATCGTACGCCCGCGCATCTGCTGCCGCAGGTCGCGCACCTGGTCTTCGAGCTCCGGGATCTTCGCCTTGAGCGCGCTGATGCCGGCGGTGACGCTGGCAAAGCCGCCGCCACCCGTGCTGCCTGGCGCCGCTGGCAGCAGCCGGCCGACCTCGTCGAGCCGCGCCGCCAATTCCTGCAGCTGCGCCGTCTCGCCCCTCAGCACGGCGCGACTCTTCGTCTGCTGCCACACGCTGCCGGCAATCGCCAACAGCCCGACGAGGACCACGACCGCCAGCCGCAGCCGCTTCCCGGTCGCCGCCGGCTGCGCCACCGCACCGGCGACCGCGACGATCGCCATCGCCGCCACCAGCCCGGTCGGCAGCCACCACAGCCGCTCGGCCCAGCTCATGCCCGGCTCATCCCGGGCTCCATATACGCTGCCGCCGCCGCTCAGGCCGCATCGGGAACATTCGCCTCCAGCTCGGCGAGCCACACCGCGGCATGCGAATCCGACGGCGCCCGCCAGTCGCCGCGCGGGCTGAGCGAGCCGCCCGAGGAGATCTTCGGGCCATTCGGCAAGGCCGAGCGCTTGAACTGGCTCAACTCAAAAAAGCGCCGCAGGAACACCCGCAGCCAGGCTTTGATCTCGCCCAGATCGTAGGCGGGCCGGGCCGTATCGGGAATGTTGGGCGGCCACACCCCGGCCGCGGCATCGTGCCAGGCGTGCCAGGCGAGATAGGCGATCTTCGACGACCGGAAGCCGTAGCGGGTGGCGTAGAAGAGGTTGAAATCCTGCAGCGCATACGGACCGACGATGCTCTCGGTCGACTGGATCGCGCCATCCGCGCCGGCCGGCACCAACTCGGGCGAGATCTCGGTGGCGAGGATGTCGTGCAGCACGGTTGCGGTCTCGGCGCTGACGTCGCCGCTCGCCGCGACAAAGCGAATGAGATGCTGGATCAGCGTCTTGGCGACTGAGGCGTTGGGGTTGTAGTGCGACATCTGATCGCCGACGCCATAGGTGCACCAGCCGAGCGCCAGCTCCGACAAATCGCCGGTGCCGACCACCAGCCCCCCATTGTGGTTGGCGAGGCGGAACAAATAGTCGGTGCGCAGCCCCGCCTGGACATTCTCGAAGGTGACGTCGTACAGCGCCTCGCCGCGGTGCGAGGCGTGTCCGATATCGGCGAACATCTGGTTGGCGGCGGGCCGGATGTCGATCTCGCCGCCGGTCACGGCCAAGGCCCGCATCAGCCGCCAGGCGTTGGCCTTGGTCGCCGCGCCGGTGGCAAAGCCGGGCAATGTGTAGGCCAGCACATTGCTGCGCGGCAGGCCGAGCCGGTCCATCACCCGCGTCGCCACAATCAGCGCCTGCGTCGAATCGAGGCCGCCGGAAACGCCGATCACCAGCTTTTCGAGCCCGGTGGCCTTGAGGCGCTGCGCCAGGCCCTGGACCTGGATGTTGTAGGCCTCGTAGCAATTATCGGCGAGCATCGCCGGGTCGGCCGGGACGAACGGAAAGCGCTCGACGCGGCGGCGCAACTCGAGCCGCCCGGCGGGGACGTCAAAGGCGAATGCGACCCGGCGGAACGGCGGCGCCGTCGCCAGCAGCTGGCGCGCGCTGTCGCCGAACGTGTTGGTGCGCATCCGCTCCTGGCGGATGCGGCCGAGATCGACGTCGGCGACCGCCATCTCGGCACGATCGCTGAACCGCTCGGTCTCGGCCAGCGCGTTGCCGATCTCGAAGAGGCCGGCCTGCCCGTCCCACGCGAGGTCGGTCGTCGACTCGCCCTGGCCGGCGGCGGAGTAGGCGTAGGCCGCGATGCAGCGGGCCGATTGCGAGGCGCACAAGAGGCGCCGCATCTGCGCCTTGCCGATGACGATGTTGGAGGCCGACAGATTGAGCAGGATCTCGGCGCCGGCGGCGGCCCCCAACGCGCTTGGCGGCGTTGGCACCCACAGATCCTCGCAGATCTCGACATGAAATGTGAACGGCGTCGGCCCGCCGGCGGTAAACAGCAGGTCGACGCCGAACGGCGCCTGCTGCGCGCCGACCGCGATCTCGGCATCGCGCATCCCCTCGCCCGAGGTGAAATGCCGGCGCTCGTAGAATTCGCGGTAGTTCGGCAGGAACACCTTCGGCACGACCCCGAGCAGCCGGCCGCGGTGGATCACCAGCGCGCAATTGTAGAGCCGGCCCTCGCGCCGCAGCGGCGCCCCGACGACGAAGGCCGGCAGCAGCTTCCTGCAGGCGGCTAGAAGGCGCTCGATCTGCGCGACGACCGCGTCGAGCACCGCGTCCTGGAACAGCAGATCGTCGATCGCATAGGCCGACAGCCCCAATTCCGGGAACACCATCAGGGCGACGCCGTCCTTGTCGCCGGCCTTGACCAACTCCAGCGTCTGGTCTCCGTTTCGCGCCGGCTCGGCCACCGCCACCGGCGGCACGCACGCCGCCACCCGCACGAACTCGTGGCTATAGGGCGAGAAGAATTCGGGCATCACAGTCTCTGGTTCCGGCGCGGACGCCGACGCGATCCCGGTCGCAGCGCCAAAGATCGATGTTGTAGGTAGGGTGCGTTGAGCCGCAGCGAACCCCACCTCCCCGCTGGCTCCGGCGCGATGGGTTTGCCACGCTAAACTCATCTACAGGCTCAGGGACTTCAATCGGCTTGGGGATCTCCGAAGAGGCTGGATTTGCGCATGCCGCCTTTCATCCTCTCAACGCATATCCCAGAATCGCGCGAGCGACCGAAAAATTCGGCAAGGTTTCCGGAGCGTGTCAGGATTTCTGCACACGGAGGCGGGACGGTTGCCTCGGTCCTGACCCTCTGGGTTACGTCACGGTGCTTCGGCTTGGGCAGCGAAAGCTCCCGTCGCTGTGTCAAGGGTCGTCAGGCGCATCACCATTCTCGCAGGAAAGCATTCCCTAATGGAACGAGGTTCGGCGGTGGGATCCTTCGCGATGGCTATGATGACATTGAAGCGGCCATTGCAACAGTCGCGCGCCCAAGCCAAATTTTCCATCAATTCAGAAAATCCTGGCCGCCGAGCAACATCCGGAGAAGCAACCGGCCTCTCATAGACAAGTCGACCGTTGCGATTCTGAAATTGGTCTTGCCAGAATGTAGCGACCACAATCTTTCCGTCGTCGCTTCTGGCGGACCAGCTCCATTGCACATTCTTGGGCTTCGTACCGAAATGCTCGAACGCTGAGGTGTGGGTCCAATGCTTTGGCAATCCATTGCTCCCCCGAATGCGGAAAGCGACATCTGATGCTACCGATGCTTCTACCCAAAAAAATCAATCCGCGAACGGGTCGCGCACCAGCACGGTGTCGTCGCGCTCGGGGCTGGTCGAGAGCAGGGCGACCGGTGCCTCGATCAGCTCTTCGAGGCGGCGGATGTATTTGATCGCGGTCGCCGGCAGCTGCGCCCATGAGCGGGCGCCGCGGGTGCTTTCCTGCCAGCCTTCGGCGCTCTCGTAGATGGGGGTGATTGCGGCCTGCGCCGAGGTGCCGGCCGGCACGTAGTCGTAGCGCTCGCCGCCGCGGCGGTAGCCGGTGCAAATCTTGATCTCGGAGAGGCCGTCGAGCACGTCGAGCTTGGTCAGCGCGATGCCGTTGATGCCCGCCGTCTTGACTGCCTGGCGCACCGCCACCGCGTCGAACCAGCCGCAGCGCCGCCGCCTGCCGGTGACGGTGCCGAACTCGCGGCCGCGGTCGCCGAGCGTCTGGCCGATCGCATCGTCGAGCTCCGTCGGGAACGGACCGCTGCCGACCCGCGTCGTGTAGGCCTTGGTTATGCCGAGCACGAACCCGATCGCCGACGGCGCGATCCCGGAGCCGGCCGCCGCCTGCCCCGCCACCGTGTTCGACGAGGTGACGTAGGGGTAGGTGCCGTGGTCGACGTCGAGCATCGCGCCCTGCGCGCCCTCGAACAGGATGCGCCGGCCCGCGCGGCGCGCTTCGTCGAGCAGCCGCCACACCGGCGCCGCGTAGGGCAGGATCTGCGGCGCGATCTCGCGCAGGCGGCCGAGCAGCTCGGCCTTGTCGACCTCCGGCGCGTCGAGCCCGCGCAGCAGCGCGTTGTGATGCAGCAGCAGATCGTCGACGCGCTCCGCCAAGGTCCGCTCGTCGGCGAGGTCGCAGACGCGGATCGCCCGGCGGCCGACCTTGTCCTCGTAGGCCGGGCCAATGCCGCGCCCGGTCGTGCCGATCTTGTTGGCGCCGCGGCTCTCTTCGCGGGCGCGGTCGAGCTGGGCGTGCGACGGCAGGATCAGCGAGGCGTTGTCGGCAAGGCGCAGCGTCTCGGGCGAGATCGCCAGCCCCTTCTTCCGCATCACCTCGATCTCGGCGATCAGCGCCCACGGATCGACGACGACGCCGTTGCCGATGATCGACAGCTTGCCGGGCCGCACCACCCCCGAGGGCAACAGGCTCAGCTTGTACTCGACATTGCCGACCACCAGCGTGTGGCCGGCATTGTGGCCGCCCTGGAAGCGCACGACGATCTCGGCCCGCTCGGACAGCCAGTCGACGATCTTGCCTTTGCCTTCATCGCCCCACTGCGAGCCGACGACAGCGACATTTGCCATCTTTCTTCTCCCGGTCGCGCTAGCCGTCGCCCGAACGCTCGACCGGGCGCGGGTCGATGGGGCGCAGTTCGCCGCCGTCGAGAACGTAGCCGCATTCGAGGCGGCGCGCCTCCTGCCGCCAGTCGGCCGCCGAGCGCAGCGCCGCGACGGTAATCCATCCCTCGGCGCGCAGGGCGCCGGCGCGGGCGCGGTCGGCGCCGAGCGGCAGCAGCACGCGGCGGCGCGGCGGCGGCGCCGGCAAGGTGCGCAGGATGGTGTCGGTGTAAAGCGTGAAGCCAGTCGCCGGCTCCGGCGCCGCGGCCTCCCCGGCCTGGTAGCGGCCGCCGCGGCCGAGCTCGCCGAGCGGACCGAGCTCCGGCCCGGCGCGCGTGAAAAACGTGAAGCTGATGCCGGTATGGTACTCGAAGCCGCGGTTCTCGACCGGGTCGACTGTCACCTTCAGCCCGGGGATGGCGGCCTTCGCGGCGGCGAGCCCGTCGAGCACCGCGGCGAGCCGGTCGCGCTCGATCCGGGCCCGCTCCGGCAAGTCCAGGCGGTCAAGCGCGGTCCGCGTCGCGGCAGCCGGCCCGGCCGCGGCGACCAGCCGCGCCAGGATTGCACCGGCCTCGCCGGCGAGCTGCGTGACGGCGCCGACATCCTTGCGGTCGAGCGCAGTCCGCAGCGCCGCCGCGCGCTCGCCGGCGATGGCGTACGCCTCGGCCACCGCCGGGACCAGCGTCGGCAAGGTCAGGTCGACCGACAAATGCGGCACGCCGACCGCGGCAAGCGCCTCGCCGGCAACCGCGATAGCCACGACGTCGGCGGCGGGGCCCTCGCCGCCGATCAGCACGGCGCCGACCTCGCCGACCTGGCGCTCCGGCAGCATCTGCGAGCCTTTTACGCGCAACACCAGGCCGGCATAGCTGAGCCGCAGCGGCCGTGGCTTGTGCGGCAGCCGCGTCGCCGCGATGCGTGCAACCTGCGGCGTCATGTCGGCCCGCACGCCGATCATGCGGTGCGAGACCGGATCCATCATGCGGAACGTCTCCGCCGACATCGCGGCGCCGGCGCCCGACAGCAGCGTCTCCTCGAACTCGACCAGCGGCGGGTCGACGCGCTCATAGCCGTGCGCCGCCAGGACGCCCATCAGCCGCGCCGTCACCTCGGCCTCGATCGCCGCCTCCGGCGGCAACAGGTCGTAGAGCCCGGCCGGCAGCAGCGCCGGATGCCGCGCCTCGCTCATCGCCGCATCCTGGCCCGGCTGATACTCATCGGTTCGCGCATCGGTTTCTCCATCCTTCCCATTGTGCATGACGGCGACGGCAAGACCATCGGCAAAGCGCCACTCCCGCCCCGACTTCGGCGCGCCAGCAAGCGCAGCCGTCCCGCGGTGTGGATAACATTGTCCACCGCCGGGCGGATAATCGGAGGCGACGGTGGGCACCGGATCATGGCCCGCCCCTGCCATCCGCCGTGCTCGGGTAACGCGTGGGAATCAATGCCGGAGTCGCCGCCGCCGCAAATGGCGAAGTGTGGCGAGGCAATTCAATTCGACCGTTAGTTGCTGAAATATCGATTGCACCTGAAGGCGATTATCCACAATATGGAAAGCCTCCACCGTCTTCCCCCCAACCTCGACGGTGAGCCGCTCCGCCCTAACCCGGAGGAGCCCCGAAACCCCGGCCACCCCCCGGCCGGGGTTTCGCTTTTTCCGACCTCATGCATCCTTCGAAACGGCCCTTCGCGCCTCCTCAGGATGAGGCTCTTCTGCTGGATGCCATCAGAGATTTACTTCATCGTAAGGAGCGTCCCGGCAAAGCCGGGGCGCGTCTCGAACCACGGACGGCCTCGATGCCTCAAAACCGCATCGCCTTGGCCTGGATGACGTTCGGCAGCCGGCGCACCGCCTCGATCAGCGGCGGCGTCAGTTTCTGGTCGACTTCGATCAAGGCGATCGCGTCCTCGCCGGCGGCAATGCGACCGAGGTGAAAGGTCGCGATGTTGACCGCGGCGGCGCCGAGGACATTGCCGAGGGCACCGATGAAGCCGGGCTTGTCCTTGTTGCGCACGAACAGCACATGGCGTCCGAGCTCGGCCTCCAGCGCCATGCCCTCGACCTCGACGAGGCGCGGCTTGTTGCCAACAAAGACGGTGCCGGCGACGGCGCGCCGCCGCCCCTCGCTGGTGATGCTGAGCCGCATCAGGTTCTGGTAATCGCCGGCGTCGCCGCGCCGCGTCTCGCCGACGCGGATGTCGCGCTGGCGGCACACTACCGGCGCGTTGACGATGTTGACCGCCGCGAGCTGCGGCGCGAGGAGGCCGGTCAGCGCGATCGCGGTCAGCGGCTTGACGTTGAGCTCGGCGATTGCCCCCTCGTACTCGATGTCGACGGCGCTGATGCCGCTCTCGGTCAGCTGGCCGGCAAAGCTGCCGAGCTGCTCGGCCAGCACCATGTAGGGCTTGAGGCGCGCCGCCTCCTCGGCGGTCAGCGAGGGCATGTTGACGGCGTTGGCGACGGCGCCGGTCAACAGGTAATCCGCCATCTGCTCGGCGATCTGCAGGGCGACGTTCTCCTGTGCCTCGCTGGTGGCGGCGCCGAGATGCGGCGTCGCGACGAGGTTCTCATGGCCGAACAGCGGGTTCTCGTGCGCCGGCTCCTCGACGAAGACGTCGACCGCGGCGCCAGCGAGCCTGCCCTCATCGAGCGCGGCGGCGAGATCGGCTTCGACAACGAGCCCGCCGCGGGCGCAGTTGACGAGACGGATTCCGGGCTTCATGCGGGCGATCGCGTGCTTGTCGATGATGTTGCGCGTCGCCTCCGTCAGCGGCGTGTGCAACGTGATGAAATCGGCGCGCGCCAGGAGTTCGTCGAAACTCACCCGCTCGACGCCG
>JBLMXS010000292.1:0-4573 GCA_050257895.1 Thiohalocapsa sp. | reverse complement strand
CCGTGACTGGAACCGTGGGTCCCGGCCTGCGTCGGGACTGCGGCAGAGTTCAGGCTCTCTTTATCCGCTTACTTCACCAGCAATTTGACGATGGCGTTGAAATGCTGGTCGGCGAGCGCCTTCAGCTCGTCGTCGGTGCGGTCCTGCACCGGATGCGGAATGAAAACGAGCGCCGGGTCGGTCCCCAGGGACTTGGCCTGCGCCTTCGCGCCCTCGATGAATTCGGTCGTCGCGACGCCGACCGTCGGAATGCCGCGTCCCTCGAGTTCTGCGATGTCATGCGTACAGCACGAAATGCAGGACCCTCAGTCGCTGAGGCCTTCGATGACGAGGTTGACTTCGGTGGCGATCTGCTGCTGCAGCGGCACCGGCGCCGGCCGCGCGTTGGTCGGCTTGGCGTAATGCTTGACGGCGATGCCGCGCTCGGCCAGGCGTTCGCCGAGCCGCTTCAGGAACACGTCGCCCCGCGGCTTGGCGATGTCGAGAATGCCGACCGTCAGCCCGTCGAGACTGTCCGGCCGCGGCAGCCGCGCTCTGATCGTGGGACTTCGTTCCGAGGTGGGGTCCAACAAGACGCTCATCATGCACCTCCGCTGATACCTGGTTAGCGTGGCCGAGATGACGCCCGCAGGCAAGTTTCGCGTGCACCCCCGATAGGCCCCTCGCTAGGCCTTGCTGCGCATTACGAGCAGCTGAAAGCCGGCTTCCCGGACATACCTTCACAATCGAGGAGGCGATCGCCGAGCGCGACTTCGTGGCAATCCGCTGGACCGCGACGGCGACACCACCAGGGCGACCATCTCGGCCCGCCGGCGACGAACAAGCGGGTGACCGTCACCGGCAGGGGCTTCGCGCGCTTCCGTGACGGCAAGATCGTCGAGGCCTGGAACAATTGGGAGATGATGGGCCTGATGCGCGCCATCGGCCAAACCCTGCGCGACAAGGTGCTCTGACGCCGCATCGCGCGGCATCCTGAGCTTGCCTGATCCGGATCCGGCCGCGTCGGACGTTTAGGTTCGGTTCGCCAGCCCTGCTGCCCCAGCCGGTCGGCCTGGAAGCGGCTGCCGGAACACCGGGTCGAACGCGGATCGCAAAGTCGTGTCGACCGAGGCCATCGACGCCCGGATCCCGAGCCGGGCGAGCGAGGTGACGCCGTGGCCGGAGGCGACCGGGTCGATGCCGCAGGGGACGATGCCGCGGTAATGATCGAGGTCGGGGTCGACGTTAAGCGCGACGCCGTGATAGCTGACCCAGCGCCGTACCCGGACCCCGATCGCCGCGATCTTGCTGTCGCGGCCGTCCCCCTCCGCCACCCACACGCCGACGCGGCCCTCCCGCCGCTCGCCGGCGACGCCGAACTGCGCCAGCGTGCGGATCATCCATTCTTCTAGCCGCCACACGTGGCAGCGCACGTCGCGGCCGTATTTGTTGAGGTCGAGCAGCACGTAGGCGATGCGCTGGCCCGGTCCGTGATAGGTGTATTGGCCGCCGCGACCGCTTCTGTAGACCGGCAGCCGGGCCGGATCGAGCAGGTCCGCAGGGTTGGCGCTGGTCCCGGCGGTGTAGAGCGGCGGATGCTCCAACAGCCAGACGAGCTGCCTTGCGGCGCCGTCGCGGATCGCCGCGGCGCGCTTCTCCATCGCGGCGACGGCGGCCTCGTAAGGCACCGGCGCCTCGCTGCTGCGCCACTCGATTCCACCGGCCGGCGTGCCTATCTGTGGGGTCACCGGGAAGCTCTTTGGGGTCACCGGGAAGCGGGCCATCGTGCTTGATATGGTACCGCGGATTTGCTAAGCGCAGCCCCGCCCTGTCGGATGATCGGGTCGGATGATCGGGTTGTCGGCGGGTCATGACGTGCGGTCGTGGCGGAATTGGTAGACGCGCAGCGTTGAGGTCGCTGTGGGGGAAACTCCGTGGAAGTTCGAGTCTTCTCGACCGCACCATCCCGATTCACTGAAGGGTGACTGCTGCGGTGCCGGTTGGACCGCCGGCATCCTGTCGGCAACGCGGCTGAGACGGCCGCGGGGAGGCGATCGCGGTCGAGGCCGTCATGGGCGAAGGCGTAGGTTTCGACTGCCGAGGGCGTTCGGCCGCCGCTCGTTCATGGCACTGCCTCCGTGAGCGCTTGCTGCTGCCACGCTAAGCTTGCGTCCGCCGGCGGCGACCACGATGTTTCCCACATGCCGGTCTCGCCTAAAGCAGCCCCCACCGCCGCCCTCCCCTCCCCGGGCTTGACCCGGGGATTGCGAGGGAGGGGGACCGACGCGGCGACTGACACCCCCTCGCCCGCAGGCGGAGGGTTGGGGTCGGGGTTGGTGCCGGGAAACATCGCCGACCGCGTGCTGTACCGCGACGGGCTGGTGCTGGTCCTCGACAAGCCGGCGGGCATCGCGGTGCATGCCGGGCCCGGCGGCGGCCCGCATCTCGAACATTGGTTCCCGCTGCTGCGCTTCGGCCTGAAGCGGCCGCCGGCGCTGGCCCACCGGCTCGACCGCGACACCAGCGGCTGCCTCGTGCTGGGGCGCCATCCGAAGGCATTGCGCCGGCTCGGTCGCCTGTTTGCCGAGGGCAAGGTCGAGAAGGTGTATTGGGCGATCGTCGCCGGCGTCCCGCAAGCGCCGGCCGGCCGCATCGAAGCGAAGCTGGCGAAGCAGCCGCGCGGCAGGGTCGGCTGGCACATGGTGGTCGACCCGAACGGCCAGAACGCGGTCACCGACTACCGCGTGCTCGGCGTCGGTGACGGCTGCGCCTGGCTCGAATTGCGGCCGCGCACCGGCCGCACGCACCAGATCCGCGTGCATTGCTCGACGCTCGGCTGCCCCGTGGTGGGCGACACCAGCTACGGCGGCCCGGGGGGCCAAAAGCTGCAGCTGCATGCCCGCGCCGTTTCGCTGCCGCTCTACCCAGCGAAGCCGCCGATCCGCGTCACCGCACCGGTGCCGCCGCACATGCTCGCCGGCCTCGAGCGGCTCGGCTACGATCCGGCCGCGGGGCCGCACGAGCCTATTGGGGAACCCGTCGCGGCGCCAATCGAGGAGCCCCTCCCGTCATGATCCCGCGCTACAGCCGGCCGCAGATGGCGGGCATCTGGGAACCGGAGAACTATTTCCGCATCCAGCTCGAGATCGAGGCGCTGGCCTGCGAGGCGCAGGAGGAATTGGGCGTCATCCCGCGCGGCGTCGCCAAGGCGGTGCGGGAGCGCGGCCGCTTCGAGGTCGCGCGGATCCGCGAGATCGAGCGCGAGGTGCACCACGAGACGATCGCCTTCCTGACCAACCTCGCCGAGCATGTCGGGGAAGAGGCGCGCTTCGTCCACCAGGGGATGACCTCAAGCGACGTCCTCGACACCTGCCTTGCGGTGCAGCTGACGCAGGCGGCCGACCTCCTCCTGGCCGACCTCGACGCCGTGATGGCGGCGCTGAAACGGCGCGCGTTCGAGCACAAATACACACCGATCGTCGGGCGCAGCCACGGCGTCCATGCCGAGCCGACGACGTTCGGGCTGAAGCTCGCCGGCCACTACGCCGAATTCGCCCGCAACCGCGAGCGGCTGCTCGCCGCGCGGCGCGACGTGGCGATCTGCCAGATCTCGGGCGCGGTCGGCACCTTCGCCAATATCGACCCGCGCGTCGAAGCCCATGTCGCCGCGAAGCTGGGCCTGCGGCCGGAGCCGGTGTCGACGCAGATCATCCCGCGCGACCGGCATGCAGCCTTCTTCATGGCCTTGGCGCTGATCGCGGCGGCGATCGAGCGCTTCGCGACCGAATTGCGGCATCTGCAGCGCACTGAACTGCGCGAAGCCTCGGAATATTTCGCCGAGGGGCAGAAGGGCTCCTCGGCGATGCCGCACAAGAAGAACCCGGTGCTGTCGGAAAACTTGACCGGCCTGTCGCGCATCATCCGCGCCGCGGTGACGCCGGCTCTGGAAAACGTCGTTACCTGGCACGAGCGCGACATCTCGCATTCCTCGGTCGAGCGCTTCATCGCGCCGGACACCACCATCACCCTCGATTTCGCACTGGCTCGGCTGACCGGGGTGATCGACCGCATGATCGTCGATCCGGCGCGCATGGGGGAAAATCTCGGCTCCTTGGGCGGCCTCGTCGACTCGCAGCGTTTCCTGCTGGCCCTGACCCAGGCCGGCATGAGCCGCGAGGACGCCTACCGCCTCGTCCAGCAGCACGCGATGGCCGCGTGGCGGGGCGAAGGCCGCTTCGCCGACCTCTTGAAGGCCGACCGCGAAATCGCCCGTGTTCTGACCCCCGAGGCAATCGACGCCTCGTTCGACACCGCCTATCATCTGAAACACGTCGATAGGATTTTTCGCCGGGTGTTCGGCGATTAGGAGAAACGCGATGGAAAGCTCGCTGCGCAGCTTCAACGGCCCCCGCATCCGATACACGCCGCTCGATTCGCCCAACGAATCGATCACCGTCGACAAGCTGACGCCGATCATCGGCGCCGAATTGGGCGGGGTCGATCTGCGCGCGCCATCGAACCGCCAGATGGACGAGATCCACCGGGCGCTCGCCGAGAATTTGGTGATCTTCTTCCGCGACCAGCATCTCTCGCC
>JBLMXS010000291.1:0-4845 GCA_050257895.1 Thiohalocapsa sp. | reverse complement strand
TATGCCGACGCTCTAGAGAGCTACGGGTTCGACGTTTGGGTGGACTACAAGCGCCTGAAGCCAGGGCAGGATTGGAATTTTGAGATACGTCGAGAGCTCAACAAAGCAGCTATCATTGTCGTTTTTATCTCGAATAACTCGGTCGACCGCCGAGGATATGCGCAGCGCGAGATCAAATTAGCTCTCGACAAAGCAGAAGAGAAATTAGCGGGAGACATATATATAATACCGGTGCTGTTAGACGGAGATACCCCGATACCGGACCCGATAAAGCATCTTCAGTGTGTTAAGGCGTCAGAGGCTGACCATCTCCCCGCGATAAGAGACGCGATTCACCATCAACTTAATGCAGTAGGATCCGAGATCAAAGCTGCGCAAGATCGCGCAAACCTTAGCTGGTCGGAGACCAAGTACAAGGAGAGTTGGGACGGCTTGCCAGGTTATCAGGCCGAATTCAATCTGATGCAATTTTCCTCCGCAGAATGTCCCAACATTGGGGATATAACTACGTATCTGCGCGGTCAACTCCTTGAATTGATAATGAATGAGCGGAAGGTAAAATTCAGCCAAGAAACTGGTAGGTTTACGTTCGGCCAAACTAAATTTTCGCGAACGCATACTTTTGATGCGCACTGTTCGGAGCCGATGATAGTCGGAAACGTAATATCTATAGGTTACACGGTTCATGTTAATTATCTCGGTGCCCACCCAAATATGTTTTTTAAGACATACGCATTTTTGCTGGACCCGGTTTTTCTCATTGCATCGCTGAAGGAGCTGTTTCCGTATGAGAGGCAAGAAGAAGCCTTCCGCGTCATTCAATTCATGGTTCGTGAGCAATTACGGGCGCATCTAATCAATACGGAGGAAGAAGAAGGTTTTGTTTTGGACGCGATGACGCGGGTACAGAAGACTGGAGCAATTTCTCATCCTTTATTTTT
This sequence comes from Thiohalocapsa sp., assembly GCA_050257895.1. Classification (GTDB taxonomy): domain Bacteria; phylum Pseudomonadota; class Alphaproteobacteria; order ATCC43930; family CGMCC-115725; genus DATARH01. The sequence goes on along the minus strand of JBLMXS010000291.1, from coordinate 3,904 downwards.
GGAAAGGACAAAATCGAAATTCGCTTTTCCCCTTATGAAGTGGCCGCGTATGCATTCGGGCCACAATTTTCTAGCATCAAGTATGAAAAAATCATTCACCTGATGCACAAGGAATATGTGGATGCCCTGGGGTTAGAGGCTATTTTTTGGCAGGTGGAACGGAGGTACGCTGGTCAAAATGTTCCGCCACTGGCGGGTCTTTCGGTGGCATCTCCGGATGCCGCAAAGTAGCAGCATGAGGGCGCAAATATTGTAGGGCGAAAAATGTAACGCACCCGCCAGATTTCAATCTGCGTCGCGCATTCGCGCTGCAAGAGTGGCGCGCGCTGGCTCGGTAAAATTGCCGCAATCGCATGATAGCCTGCATTCCGTGATCACCGGAGATGGCGGCTGGTGAGCCGCGAGGAGGGATGCGGGATGCCTGCTGATTTCCTGCAGATGCAGGAGGGGCGCGACGAGGAGGGGCGGTTCGTCAAGGGGCGGTCGGGCAATCCGGCGGGGCGGCTGCCGGGCACGCGCAACCGGGCGACGTTGCTGGCAGAGCAATTATTTGACGGCGCCGCGGCGGCGCTCGCCAACAAGGCGGTGGCGTTGGCGCTGGAGGGCGACGCGGCGGCGCTGAAATTGTGTATCGGCCGCATCATCGCGCCGCGCCGCCACCGGCCGAACGGGTTCGCGCTGCCGCCGCTCGCTTCGGCGGCCGACCTGGTCCCGGCGCTCGCTGCCATCGCCGCCGCCGTCGCCGACGGCACGCTGTCGACCGGCGAGGCCTGGGAATTATCGCAGGTCGTCGACGCCTTCGGCCGCGCCATCGAGGCCGGCGAGTTCGAGGCGCGCCTGCAGCGCCTCGAAGCGGTCAATGGCCTCGCTGAATAGAGCGCGGCTGCGGCGCCGCCTCGCGGTCCTGACCACACTGGCGCGCCGGCGCGTCGCCGCCCGCGAGACGGCCCGCGAATACGCCGCGGCCTGGGCCAGCCTCGACGCCGCATTCAAGGCGGCGCGGATCGATCCGGCCGGTATCGGCTGCCTCAATCTGCTCGGCGATGTCGAGGGGCGGCTGCGGCGTCTTGGCGAAGGGCCGCAAGCGCTTCAGGCCGATACGGCCTTTCGGGCGGCCGACGACCGGCAGCCGCGCGACGAGCCGTTCCACCAGCGGGCGGCCCGCCGCGCTGCCGATTTCATCGGCCGCCCGCCGCCCGACCGCGGGGCCTCGCTGCTCGACTGGTACGCCTGGTCGCTCGCCGTCGCCGGTAAATGCCCCTCCTCAACAACCGCCGATTTACCTCCAAATCCCGCATTCCCGGCGAAAGCCGGGACCCACGGTTCGACAATCGGTGCGGCAGGGTGGGTCCCGGCTTCCGCGGGAATGCGGCGTGTTGACAACAGCGGACCCGCGCAGGACGCTACCGGCATCGCCGCCGCTGGCGGACCCTAGACTCCTGGAAAAGGGCTGAGCCATGAAGCTGATGTGGTTTCATCTGATGCCGTACACCGAGCTGCCGGACGATTTCCGCGAAAAGCATCCCTCGGTGTGGGTCGACATCCATTCGACGCTGTTCGACCCGCGGCGCGCGCATCACATGTACAACGACTTCATGGACGAATTGGAATTCGCCGCCGAATGCGGCTTTGACGCGGTGTGCGTCAACGAGCACCATTCGAACGGCTACGGGCTGATGCCGAGCCCCAACCTGATTGCCTCGGCCTTGTCGCGGCGCACCACCGATACCGCGCTGTGCGTCATGGGCAACAGCCTCGCGCTCTACAACCCGCCGACCCGCGTCGCCGAAGAATTCGCGATGATCGACGTCATCTCGGGCGGGCGGCTGATCGCCGGCTTCCCGGTCGGGACGCCGATGGACACCTGCTTCGCTTACGGCCAGAACCCCTCGATGCTGCGCGAGCGCTATCTCGAGGCGCACGACCTCGTGATGCGCGCCTGGCAGGAACAGGACACCTTCGCCTTCAACGGCCGCTTCAACCAGCAGCGCTATGTCAACATCTGGCCGCGCCCGGTGCAGAAGCCGCATCCGCCGGTGTGGATCCCGGGCGGCGGCTCGGTCGAGACCTGGCAGTGGTGCGCCAAGATGGATTACGTCTACGCCTACCTGTCCTATTTCGGCTTCAAGGAAGGGCAGGCGACGATGTCGGGCTTCTGGGAGGAGATGAAGCGGCTCGGCAAGGACATGAACCCGTACCGCGCCGGCTTCCTGCAATTTGTCGGCGTCGCCGAGAGCCGCGACAAGGCGATGGAGCTCTACCGCGAGCCGGCCGAGTATTTCTACGGCCGCTGCCTGCGCGTCGATCCCAAATGGGCGATGCCGCCCGGCTACATCACCGAGGCGACGCAGCGCGCCGGCATCCAGGGCCAAATCGGCCGCGCCGCCTCTCTGCAGGCCCGCCAGGCGGCGCGCGCGACGACCCAGATGGAGGACATCGTCGAGCGCGGCTACGTCATCATCGGCTCGCCCGAGGAGGTCGCCGAGCAGCTGACGACGGTCGCCACCACCCTCAATGTCGGCCACCTGATGCTGCTGTTGCAGTTCGGCTCGATGGGCAAGGAGTTGGCCAAGTACAACACACAGCTCTTCGCCGAGCAGGTCTTGCCGCGGCTGCGTCCGATCTTCTCGGAATGGGAAGACAAATGGTGGCCGCAGCCAATGGCCCGCAGCGAACGCGCCGCCCCCGCCGCCTTCCAAGCGGCCGCGATGGCGGCCGAGTAGGATGGGTTCCTCCCCCGCATCGCGGGGGAGGTGCCGCGCAACGCGCGACGGAGGGGCCGTGGCCGCACGACCCTTCACCCTCTATGCGTTATATCTTATCGAAGCGCCCTCACAACTCGTCATGGCCGGGCTTGACCCGGCCATCCACGCGGACCCCCGGACAAGCCCCCGGGATGACGAATAAGAATGATTGGCCCGCGCCGCGCCGCTCAATTAAGACGATGGGACCGAGTGATGCGGCGCCGCCTCGTATTCGCGGTCCTTGCTCGGAATCAGTTCGTAGGGCAGCGCAAAGCCGGGCATGGCCTTGAGCCGGTCGGCCCAGGCCGCCAGATGCGGCCAATGCCCGATCTCGAAGCCGCCCTCGGCCATGAAGACCATGCGCCCCCAGCAGCCGATATCGGCGATCGTGCAGGCGTCGCCGACGAGGAACGGGCGATCCTTGACCGTGTCGTCGACGAACGATAGTGCCGCCTCGGCGCGCGGCCGGAATTCGTTGATGACCTCGTCGTGCATCTTGCGGAAGCGGGCCGAATGGCGCACGCGCGCCACCGCGGTGATGTGGTCGGCCTCCCACGACAACCATTCGCGGGCTTGCCACCGCTGCTGCTCGGTCCGTCCCTCGAAATGCTGGGTGGTGCGGGCGAGATAATCGAGGATCACATTCGACTGCAGGATCACGAGGTCGCGGTGGCGCAGCGACGGCACCACGCCCCAGCGGTTGATCGCGAGATATTCCGCGGTGTTCTGCACGCCGGTCTTCAGGTTCACCGTGCGGAACGAGAACGGCAACCCGGACAGCGCCAGATACAGCATCGGCTTGTAGCTGGAGCTGGAGGTGAAGCTGCCGTAAAGCGTCAGCCGGTCGGGGTCTGCGGAGGGCTGGCCCAGCACGGTCGTGCGCCGTCAGATCGCGTCAAGCTGCCAGGCGACGTCGTTGGCGATGCCCCACAGCCAGCCGATATCGCTCTTGCCGACCAGCGCGTAGGCATGCCCCTGATGCCGCCAATAGAGCAGGTTGACGTCCTGCCGGTGGTCGAAGGTCGGCGCGATGTTGGGCTCTTTCGAGCTGCCGATGACGAGGCTCAGCGGCCCGATCGCCTTGTTGTCGGTGACGTAGACCAGCTGCGCCGCCGGACGGCCGTCGACGACGACCAGCCGCGCGCCGCGGAAGGTCAGGC
>JBLMXS010000290.1:0-10677 GCA_050257895.1 Thiohalocapsa sp. | reverse complement strand
CGGCCTTTGCCACCTGCCGGTCCTCCAGGCTCAGCAGAATGCCGTAGAGCAACGGATAGCCGACCATCGCCGCCAGGAACAGCAACGGCAAGGCCATCATCAGCCAGCTGAACACGGCCTCGCGATCGAGCCAGCCGGCCAGCGAGATGGCGCGTCGCCGCGGCGCGGCGGTGATCAGCGGTTCGGCGCGGATGGCCATGTCAGGCTCGACACAAGATTCACGCCGATTTGTAGATTTCCTTCAGCTGCGTCTCGGCGTTTTTGATCGCGTCCTTTGTCGAGGTGCCGCTGCAGGCCTTGGCAAACATGTCGACCACGACGTACTTGGCGACCGCCTCGGCAAGCTGCCGGTTGGGCGGCGCCGGCCAGCCCGGCAGGTGCGCGCTGGTCATCGCATCGCGGTAGGGGATGTTGCGCGGCTCGACCTGCCACATCGGCGCGTTGTCATACTCGTGCAGGAACGGCTGATAGTAGCTCTCGGCGATCGCATACCAACCGCCCAGCTGCTTCTTATTCATCAGCCAGCGCAGGAAATTGTGCGCTTCCTCCTTTTGCGGGCTGAAGTCGAAGATCGAATGACTGATGCAGTTGAGCAAATGAAATCGGCCCTTCGGTCCCTGCGGGTTCTGCGCCTGATCGGTGACCTTAGCGATGTCTGGGAAATTGCGCTTGGCGAACCACAAGATGCTCTCGGCGTTGTTGGTGCACGAGATCTGCTCGGCCATCCAGGCCTTGTTGTTGCTGACGTCGGTCCAGCCAAGCGAGTCCTCAAGGATGGCGTCCTTGAACAGCTTGCGGGCATAGTCGAGGGCCTTCGCGGTCTCGTCGGAATCGATCGTGACCGTCTTGCCGTCGGCGTCGACCTCATGCCCGCCATACGACCACAATAGTGGGTAGATCCAGCCGTGATTGTCGCCGAAGCCATGGCCCAGCTCGAGCCCGTAAGGGTGCCCCTTGGCCTTCAGCTTCTTGCCGACCTCGTAGAACTCGTCCCAGCTCTCCGGGAATTTCTTGACCCCGACCTCGGCGAACCAATCGGTGCGCCAGTTCATGAGCTGGCCGATATTGCTGTGCGGGATGGCGATCCACTTGCCGTCGAGGACGGCAGCCTCCTTGGCCGCGGGGTACCACCCGCCCTGGTCCTTGCCGACCTGCTCGGCGATGTCGCTGACGTCCATCAGCTTGTCGGCGTAGAGGAAGGGCTGCAGCAGCGCCATCATCGACACATCGGCGCCAGAGCCGGTCTCGATGACGGTGGCGATGCGGGTCGGCAGGCTGCCAACCGCGGTCGTCTCGTAGACCACCTTGACGCCGGTTTCCTTCTCGTATTCCTGCGCCAGGGTCGTCTTGATGAACGCGTCGAACGGCGGGATGAACGAGCTTTCGTGCAGCATCGTCACGGTCTTGCCGGCCGCCTGACCCAGCCGCGGCAGCACCGCCGCGCCGGCCGCGCCGGCCACCGCAACCTTCAGGAAATCCCGTCGCGACGCGCTCATGTCCGAAACTCCTTTTGCCCGCGGCGACAGCCGCCCCTGCCGGCTGCGCACATTATTGATTTTGCGGCCCTACCGGAAGGCGGTTCACAATCACAACCCGGTGCTGATGGCGATGTTGTCGATGAGGCGGGTGCGGCCGAGGCGGGCAGCAACGAGGAGACGGGCCGGGCGGTCGAGGTGCCGTACGGGCGCCAGCGTCGCCGCATCGCGCAATTCCAGGTAATCAACCGCAAAGCCGGCGTCCTGCAAGACCCCGCTTCCGTGCTGCAAGGCCGGCGCGACGCCGGCGGGATCGGCGGCCAGCGCCGTCGCAATCTGCTGCAGCACGCGGTGGAGGAGCGGCGCAGTCTGCCGCTCGGCCGGGCTCAGATAGACGTTGCGCGACGACAGCGCCAGCCCGTCGGCTTCGCGCACCGTTGGAACCCCCTCGATCGCGACCGGAATGTCTAGATCGCGCACCAGATGGCGCACGACGAGCAGCTGCTGGTAATCCTTCTCGCCAAAAAACGCCGCGTCCGGCAGGCACTGCAGCAGGAGCTTGGCGACGACCGTCGCGACGCCGTCGAAATGGCCGGGACGAGCGGCGCCGTCGAGATCCTGGCTGACGCCGCCGATATGCACATTGGCGGCGAAGCCCTGGGGGTACATCTCCTCGACCGGCGGGGCGTAGACGAGGTCGACGCCGCCGCGCGCAAACGCCGCCAGATCGGCGGCCTCGTTGCGCGGATAGGCGGCGAAATCCTCGGCCGGGCCGAACTGCTTCGGGTTGACGAACAGCGAGGCGACGACGCGCCCACAGTGGCGGCGCGCCGCCGCCGCCAGCGCCAGATGGCCTTCATGGATGGCGCCCATCGTCGGCACCAGCCCGACCCGCGTTCCCGCCGCGCGCCAGCCGGCGACCGCCTGCCGCAAAGCCGCGACGCTGCGCGCAACGGCCATCTCCTGGTCCGCCATGCCGCCCTCCTCGATGACCGGCGCCGGCCTCGACATTGGGGTCGAGGTCTCGGGGTCAATATAGCTGCCGCGACCGATGCGCGGTGATAGCATGCGGCGCCGCCGCAGCGTGGCCGGCGGGCCTGAGAGGAGGCGCGAGGTGCTGGCGGGCCGGCGGGTACTGCTGATCATCGCTGGCGGCATCGCCGCCTATAAGAGCCTCGAGCTGATCCGCCGCCTGCGCGAGCAGGGCGCCGCGGTCCGCGCTATCATGACTGCGGCAGCGGGGCATTTCGTCACGCCGCTTTCCGTCGCCTCATTGAGCGAGGACAAGGTCTACGGCGAATTGTGGTCGCTAACCGACGAAAGCGAGATGGGGCACATCCGCCTGTCGCGCGAAGCGGATCTCGTCGTCGTGGCGCCGGCCACCGCCGATCTGATCGCTCGCATGGCGGCGGGGCTGGCCGACGACCTCGCCGCGACGACATTGCTGGCGTCCGACAAGCCGGTGCTGATCGCACCGGCGATGAATGCGCAGATGTGGGCGCATCCGGCGACCCAGGCCAATCTCGCGACCTTGGCTGGGCGCGGCGTGCGCCGCGTCGGGCCGGGCGCCGGCGAGCTGGCGTGCGGTGAAGTGGGGCTCGGCCGAATGGCCGAGCCGGCCGAGATTCTCGCGGCGGTCACGCGCTTTTTTATCTCCGACCGCCGACTGGCCGGCCGCCGCGCGCTCGTCACCAGCGGCCCGACCCGCGAGCCGATCGACCCGGTGCGCTACCTGTCGAACCATTCCTCCGGCAAGCAGGGGCACGCGATCGCGGCGGCGCTGGCCGAGCTCGGCGCCGAGACGGTGCTGGTGTCGGGGCCGACCCAGGAGCCGACCCCGCCCGGCGTGCGGCTCGTCGCGATCGAGACGGCGCAGGAGATGCTGGAGGCGTGCGAGCGGGCCTTGCCGGTCGATGTCGCGGTGATGGCGGCGGCCGTCTCCGACTGGCGCGTCGCCGGCGCGGCCGCGCAGAAATTGAAGAAGGACGGGACGGGCGCGCCATCGCTGCGCCTCGTCGAGAACCCCGACATCTTGGCGACGATCGCGCACCGCGGCAACGACCGGCCGGCCCTCGTCATCGGCTTTGCCGCCGAGACCGAAAACGTCGTCGCCAACGCGATGGCCAAGCGCATCAGGAAAGGCTGCGACTGGATCCTCGCCAACGACGTCTCGCCCGGCACCGGCACCTTCGGAGGCGACAGCAACCGCGTCCACCTGGTCGATGAGGGCGGCGTCGAGGACTGGCCGGCGATGAGCAAGCACGAGGTCGCCATTCGCCTCGCCGAGCGGATCGCGCTGAAGCTTGGCGCCGCCGAGTGAAGCCGCACGAAGAGCCCCTCACCCTGTCCCTCTCCCCGCGGTGCGGGGAGAGGGAACCCGGCTGCGACATTGAGCAAAGCCGGCGACACAGGCTCACCCCACTGCCGCAGCTATCCCTCTCCCCGCTCCCGGGGAGAGGGCCGGGGTGAGGGGCAGTTGAACCGACGTGTCCCCCTCAAGGTCGAGTTGAAGATCCTCGACCCGCGGCTGCGCCGCTGGGGCTTTCCGCATTACGGGTCCGACCTTGCCGCCGGGCTTGACCTGCATGCCTGCATCGAGGCGCCGCTCCTGCTGCGGCCGCAGATGCCGGCGGTGCTGATCTCGGCCGGGTTCGCCTTCCGCATCGGCGATCAGGACTGGTGCGCGCTGGTGCTGCCGCGCTCTGGGCTCGCGCATCGCGAGGGGCTGGTGCTCGGCAACGCGGTCGGCCTGATCGACGCCGACTACACCGGGACCTGCTTCATCTCGGCATGGAACCGCAACCCCGTGCGCTCGGATGCGGCCGATGAAGGCATCGTGATCCGGCCCGGCGACCGCATCGCGCAGCTCGTGTTCACGCGGACCGCCCGGCCGCAATTCGCGTTCGTCGAAAACTTTACCGAGGCCGGGGGCCGGCAAGCGGGCGGCTTTGGCTCGACCGGCGTTGCTTCCGCTTGTCCAAATGGGCAGACGCGGCGAAACTCCTGAGCGATGGTTCGGCTCACGAAGAAGCTGCTGTTCGCGATCGAGGCGGTGCTCGACATCGCCTATAACGGCGGCGCCGCCCCCGTCCGCTCGGTCGAGATCACCGAACGCGAGGGCATTCCGCGGCGCTATCTCGAACCGGTGCTGCAGGAGCTTGTGCGCGAGGGCATCCTGGTCGGCATCCGCGGCCCGAGCGGCGGTTATCGCCTCGCGCGCGAGCGCCGCCGCATCAGCCTCGGCGACATCGTGCGCACCGTGCGCCACCTCGAGACCGGCGAGGACCCAATAAGCGATCCCGCCGGCAGCGCGCTTGGCCACCAGGTGGTGCGGCCGGTGTGGCTCGAATTGCAGGAAGAGACGATGCGCCGGCTCGACTCGCTGACGCTCGAAGAATTGTGCAGCCGCGCGCACCGCGCCGGCATCGAAGGCCGCAGCGCGCAAGGCGGCGATTTCGAGATCTGACCCACTGCCTTTTATAAAGATCGTCATGGCCGGGCTGGACCTGACGTGACCCGGCGATCTGCAGGGGGCTGAAACGGATCCCCGGGTCAAGCCCTCTGGTCAAGCCTAGGGATGACGTAGTGGGGCTTCGAGCGAGGCCCAGGTTGCCGTCAGGGCGCCGCCGGGCTACATCAAACGGCTCCTACCGGAGAGGACGGATGGCCGGAGAATTCCGCGGCCGCGTTTACGACAGCATCCTCGAGACGATCGGCGCGACGCCGCTCGTCCGGCTGTATCGCCTTGCCGCCGCTGCCGAGGTCAAAGCCGACATCCTCGGCAAATGCGAGTTCTTCAACCCGCTGTCGTCGGTCAAGGATCGCATCGGCCTGGCGATGATCGAGGCGGCCGAGGCCGCCGGCCGGATCGGACGCGGCACAGTGCTGGTCGAGCCGACCTCCGGCAATACCGGCATCGCGCTCGCTTTCGTCTGCGCCGCCAAGGGCTATCGCCTGATCCTGACGATGCCCGACACCATGTCGCTGGAGCGGCGCAAGATGCTGCTGCTGCTCGGCGCCGAGCTGGAGCTGACGCCGGCGGCGCAGGGGATGCGCGGCGCCATCGCGCGCGCCGAGGAAATTGTGCGCGAGACGCCGGGCGCCTTCATGCCGCAGCAGTTCCAGAACCCGGCCAACCCCGAGATCCACCGGCGCACCACCGCCGAGGAGATCTGGCAGGACACCGAAGGCAGGGTCGACATCGTCGTCAGCGGCGTCGGCACCGGCGGCACGCTGACCGGCGTCGGCGCGGTGCTGAAGGCGCGCAAGCCCAGCGTCAGGATGATCGCGGTCGAGCCCGAGGACAGCGCAGTGCTATCGGGCGGCCCGCCCGGCTCGCACAAAATCCAGGGGATCGGCGCCGGCTTCATTCCGGAGGTTCTCGACGCCGCGCTGATCGACGAAATCATCCGCATCGGCAACGACACCGCGTTGCGCACGGCGCAGCAGACGGCCCGGCTCGACGGGCTGGCGGTCGGCATCTCCTCGGGCGCGGCGCTGGCGGCGGCGCTCGAAGTGGCGGCTCGCCCGGGCATGGCGGGGCAGACGATCGTCGCGATCCTGCCGAGCTCGGCCGAGCGCTACCTGACGACCGCCCTGTTCGACGGATTGTGACGATGGAACTTTCGGAAGAGCAATTCCGCCGCTATGCCCGCCACCTGATCCTCGACGAGGTCGGCGAGGAGGGGCAGGAGAAGCTGCTGGCGTCGCGCGTGCTGGTGGTCGGCGCCGGCGGGCTCGGCTCGCCGATGCTGATGTATCTCGCGGCGGCAGGCATCGGCACGATCGGCATCATCGACAACGACCGCGTCGACATCACAAACCTGCAGCGCCAGATCGTGCACATGACCGAGCGCGTCGGCGACCTCAAGGTCGAGAGCGCCCGCGCCACGTTAGGGGCGGTCAATGACGGTATCCGGATCGAGACCTACCCGACCCGGCTCGACGCCGGCAACGCCGCCGAGATCATCGCCGGTTACGATCTCGTCGCCGACGGCAGCGACAATTTCGCGACGCGCTACCTGTTGACCGAGGAGTGTTTCCGTCTGCAAAAGCCGCTCGTCGCGGCGGCGCTGTCGCCGTTCGAGGGCCAGCTGTCGACGTTCCGCCCCTATCTCGGAACGGGGCACCCCTGCTATCGCTGCCTGTTCCGCGAGCCGCCGCCGCCCGATTCGGTGCCGCGCTGCGAGGAGGCCGGCATCTTGGGGGCCGTCGCCGGCGTCATGGGCACCCTGCAGGCGGTCGAGGTGCTGAAGGAGAGGCTGGATCTCGGCGACAGCCTCGACGGCACGCTGTTGATCTATGACGCGCTGCGGGTGCGCTTCCACCGCATCCACATAAAGAAGGATCCCGAGTGCCCGACCTGCGGCGCTTGACGTCTGGATAGTACAAACAAAAAATCGCTTTCCCGGCGAAAGGCGGGACCCATGCCTGCATCTCCCAACAAGCTGACCCATGGGCCCCGGCTTTCGCTTTCGCCGGGAATGCGCGGAAGAGTGCGGCACGACGATGGCAAATCGGACGCTAGGCATCGCCGTTTTTCTTGCTGCAGCCGTGTCCGGCCCGGCGCTGCCGGCGCTGGCGGCGGATGAGGCGGCGGCGCTCAAGGTGCCGCGGTTCGTCAACCTGCATGCTGACCGCGTCAACCTGCGCACGGGGCCCGGCCGGCAATATCCGATCGAGTGGGTGCTGACGCGAAAGGACATGCCGGTCGAGGTGATCGCGCAATTCGAGCATTGGCGGCGCGTGCGCGATTGGGACGGCACGGTCGGCTGGGTGCAGGAGCACATGGTGACCGGCCGCCGCTACGTGATGGTCGCCAAAGGCGGCATCCGAGCGGTCTATCGCGGCCCCGACCCGAATTCGGGGGAGGTGGCCCGCGCCGAACCGGGTGTGCTGGCGCGGCTCGACGAATGCGCCGCCGCGATGTGCCGCATCGAAGCGAGCGACGTCACCGGCTGGATGCGCCGCAGCGACCTGTGGGGTGTCTACCCGGACGAGAAAGTGCCGTGACCCGTTGTGTCAATGGGACCGGCCGTCGCGCCGCATTGCGGGCAGGATGCCCGCGGTCCCGAAAGCATCAGCCGTCGCGGGCGGCGATCGCGTCGGCGATTGCCAGCAGGCGGCGCGCCTCCTCGACATGCAAGGCCTCGACCAGGCGCCCCTCGAAGCGCAGCGCGCCGGTGCCGGCGGCTGCCGCTTCGGCATAGGCATCGACCAGGCGGCGGGCCCGCGCCACCTCCTCGTCGCTCGGGCTGAAGGCGGCGTTGGCGGCAGCGATCTGATCTGGATGGATCAGCGTCTTGCCGTCGAACCCGACCTCGCGCCCCTGACGGCAGACGGCGGCGAACGCGGCGGCGTTGGCGAGGTCGAGGTGCACGCCGTCGAGGATGGCGCGGCCGTGCGCCCGGGCCGCCAGCAGCACGAGGCCGAGCGACGGGAGGAGCGGCGCCCGCCCCGGCAGGTCGCGCGCCCGCAGCGCGTTGGTTAGATCCGAGGTGCCGAGCACCAGCGCCGCGAGGCGCGGAGAGGCGGCGGCGATCTCGGCGGCGGCGAGCACCCCGAGCGGTGTCTCGACCATCGCCCACAACGCCAGCGCCGGCGGGGCGCCGAGGCTGTCGAGCAGGTCCCCGGCGAGCCGCACCCGCTCGCCGCTCTCTACCTTCGGCAGCAGCACGGCATCGATCGGCAATGTCGCGACGGCGGCGAGATCGGCATGACCCCACGGCGTCTCCAGCGCATTGACGCGCACCACTAGTTCGCGCGGCGCGTAGCCGCCCGCCGTCAGCGCCGGCGCCAGCCCGGCGCGGGCCGCGTCCTTGGCGGCAGGCGCGACGGCATCTTCGAGGTCGAAGATCAGCGCGTCGGCCGGCAGGATGCGCGCCTTCTCGATCGCGCGCCGGTTCGACGCGGGCAGAAACAGCACGCTGCGGCGCAGTCGGACCGGCGCGGTCATCGCACTCTCCTTCAGCCTCGTCGATAAAGTTTCGCCGATAAACCTCGGGCGCTCGATATAATTTGTCGGCGGGCGAATGCATCCCGTCTTTCCGGGGCGCGGAGAGAGAGCGCGATGGACGAAACCGGCGATCTGCGAGCGAGCGAGGCGACCGCGGCCGATAGCGGCTTTGGCGGCTGGATCCTGTTCTGGGTCCAGCTGATCGTGCTCGGGCTGCTCGCCATACTCGGCGCGGCGTTCGCCAGCGCCGACGCGGCGCCGGGCGACAACATCTGCGGCCTCCTTTTGGCGCTGGCGGCGATCGCCCTCGCCTTCATGCGGCTGAAGAACCGCTTCGATGCCGGCGGCACGACCGGCTGGGCCGGCTACCTCCTGGTCGACGACATGGCCAACCTCGTCGCGGTGATCGTCATCTTTGTCGTCGTTGCGCTGGCGGGGCTCTTCGTCGCCGCGAGCTACGACCACGGCGGCTTGCACGACGCCGGGGTGGCGCTTTTTGTCGTCAGCGGGGTGGCGGTTTTCGCCAGCCTGAAGCACGTGTTCGACGCTGCCGACCGGAGACGCTGACGGTGCCGACCGTCCTCTCGGTGCAGTCGCGCGTCGCGTATGGCCATGTCGGCAACGCCGCCTCGGTCTTCCCCTTGCAGCGCCTCGGGGTGGAGGCGTGGGCGCTCGACACGGTCGCCTTCTCCAACCACACCGGGCACGGCCGGTGGCGCGGCGCCGCGATCCCTGCAGCGGCAATCGCCGAGTTGTTCGAGGGCATTGCGGCGCTTGGCGTGCTGCCGCAGATCGACGCGGTGCTGTCGGGCTATCTCGGCGATGCGGCGACGGGGCCGGTATTGCTCGATATCGTCTCGCAGGTGCGCGCCGCCAATCCGCGCGCGCTGTTCTGCGTCGACCCGGTGATCGGCGACGTCGACACCGGCTCGTACGTCACTGAGGGCATCGCCGAATTCTTCCGCGACCGGGCCTTGGCGCTGGCCGACATCGCGACACCGAACCATTTCGAGCTGGAATACCTCGTCGGGATGCCGGTCCCAACCCTGGCCGCCGCCGCCGATGCCGCCTGCCGCCTGCGGCAGCGCGGTCCCGGCATCGTGCTGGTTAGCAGCTTCGCCGACCTGCCGGGTGAAGCCGAGCGCGTGACGATGCTGGCAGCGGGGCCGGATGGGGCCTGGGCGATCGAGACGCCGCGCCTGCCGGTCATGCTCAACGGCTGCGGCGACGTCACCGCCGCGCTGTTCCTGGCCCACCTGCTGCACGGCAGGCCGCTCGCCGAGGCGCTGTCGTTGACCGCGTCGGCGATCTTCGCGGTCATCGAGACCACGGCGCGGCTCGGCCGCTACGAGTTGGCGCTGGTCGCGGCGCAGGACGAGCTCGTCGCGCCGTCGCACCGCTTCATGCCGCGGCCGCTCTGACGCCGCCGGCAGCGCCGACCCGGGACGGCGGGTCATCCGCGTCTACCACTCCAGCGCCGTTAGCGTTTTCCGAACACGATCTCGACGCGCCGGTTCTTCTGGCGCCCGTCGGGGTCGTCGGAGCCGTCGGGTTTCGTATTGGGGGCGACTGGGCGGGTTGCGGCGAAGCCCCGGGTCGCGAATTTGATCTGTCGAAGGCCTTCGCGCTCGACGAGCCACTTCTCGACCGAAGCGGCGCGCCGTTCGGAAAGGCCTTGGTTGTAAGTGTGGCTCCCTTTGGAATCGGTGTGGCCCTCGATCAGCACGTTGCCCTTCGCCCTCTCGCGCAGGATGCCGGCAACCTCTTTCAGCGCATCGGCGGCACTCGGGCGGATATCCGACTTGTCGAAATCGAACAAGATGTCGGCCGGCAATTCGATGCGCGTTTCGGTCGCAGTTTCCTTGAGCTTCAGGTTCTCGACCCGGCCGCCAAGATCCTGGACAGGATAGACCAGGTCAATGACCGGGCCGGTCAGTTCCTGGCCCGATACGGCGATTGATCCGCCGAAGCACAGCGCCAGGACTGCGAGAACGAGCCGCCGCATGACTTTCGCCGGTCAACGGGTGATCGGTACATTGTCGATGGGCTGAAAGTCCGGAACGACGACGGTTATCTTGTCGACATTCTCCGGCGGGGCGGCAAACTTTGCCCAAAGGCTGGCCTTGGCGCCTTTGTCGATGCCCTTGATCGACGAGCAGGCGCATTTCCCGTTCGTGTCGCGGACCGTGAGATACTTCTTTTTATTCAGGTTATCAATCAGGTGCACACCGCTGATCTCGTCAGCGC
>JBLMXS010000289.1:0-14747 GCA_050257895.1 Thiohalocapsa sp. | reverse complement strand
CGGAGGAGAGCTTCCCGGCGAGCGATCCGCCTTCGTGGACCCCGGTCAGGGGGCCGGCGACCGCCGGTTAAGCCACGCGCCGCGTTATTTGACCGCGGCCGGGCTTCGCCCGTTATGCTGGGCGCTCGCAGAGCGGAACGGCGGGGGCGGCGATGGCGGCGATTGAGGTGCGGACGGTCGAACACCTCCTGGGGTCAGGGATCTCCTGGGCCTATGCGACCAAGGCGGGCCCGTGGATCTTTCTCAACGGCCATGAGGCGTTCGATTTTGCGGCCGGGACGCCGCCGGCGGTGGCGGGGCCGCCCGGCTTCCCGCTGTTCGGGCGTTCGAAGAGCCGGCGCGAGGGCGACTTCATCTTGGAGCGGATGCGGCGGATCCTGGCCGAGTTCGGCGCCGATTTCGGGCATGGCGTCCGCCTCGACCAGTACTACCCCAACCCGCAGGCGGTGGCGGCCTACCACCTGGCGCGCCATGCCGAGTTTGGTGACTACATCCCACCGAGCACCTCGGTGGTCATGGAGGGCTGCTTCGGCGCCGGCTCGACGATATCGAGTTCATTGATTGCGGTGGCGCCCGGACCCGGCCGCGACATCCGCAAGATCCACCCGCAAGGCGTCGCCTCGGCGCCGAGCTCGGGCTTCGTCCCCGCCGTGGTGTGCGACGAGTTCGTCTTCATCGCCGGCCAGATGGCCCACAATCCCGGGCAGGGGCTCGACCCGCGGGCGCATTTGCCGGAGCATTCGGCCTGGGCCGGCACCGAGATCCGGCTGCAGACCGAGTTCCTGATCCGCCACAAGCTGCAGCCGGCATTGGTGGCCGCCGGTTCGTCGCTGGAGCGCTCGCTGAAGGTGCAAATCTACCTCGCCGACACGGCCGATTTCCCCGACTTCCTCGACGTGTGGCAGCAGCATTACGCCGGGATCCCCTGCGCCGTCACGGTGGTGCCGACCAAATCCTTCGCGACGCGAGGCGGCATTATCGAGATCAACCTGCTGGCGCTGACCAACGACGCGCGTCGCGAGAAGCGAGTCATCGAGGCCGACATTCCCTACATGGCCGCCTATGGCCCATGCATCCAGGCGGGCGAGTTCCTGCTGCCGTCCGGGCTTATGGCGGTGACGACCGACGGTCATGTCGCCGGCGCCTCGGTCTCAGCCGGTTTCCCGGCGCTGGCGCATGCCGGCTACGCCCAGGCGGCGGCGATCTACGACTATGCCGACGCCTTGTGCCAGGCCGCCGGGACGAGTTTGGCGAACATCTTGCGTGCCCTCTATTTCGTCCCCGATCCGTCGCAGTTCGCCGGCATCGCGATGGCGTGGCAGGCGCGGCTTGGGAAGCAGCCTCACCCGTTTGTCGCCATCCGCACCCCCGACGCGATGCCGGCGCCGGGAATGGCGCTCATCGCCGATTTCTGGATCGCCACTCTCTGACCGAGCCGAGACGCAGATGGACTTTTCGATCCCTGGCGACCTCCTGGAGCTGAAGGAGCGCACCGAGCGCTTCGTGCATGACGAGATCCTGCCGCGCGAAGCGGACGCACGCCTGACGCCGCACGGTCCGACCGAGGAATTCCGCCGCGAGCTGGTGGCGTTGGCAAGGCGGGCCGGGCTGTTGTCGGCGCATGTCGGCCAGGAATGGGGCGGGCTCGGGCTCGACCATCGCGGCAAGGCCGTGGTGTTCGAGGCGGCCGGGTATTCGCCGCTGGCGACGATCGCGATGAACATCTTCGCGCCCGACGAAGCCAACATGCACCTCCTCGAGCAGGTCGCCGACGCGCGCCAGCAGGAGGCATACCTGCGCCCGCTGGCGGCCGGCGACATCCGCTCGTGCTTTATGATGACTGAGCCCGCACCGGGCGCCGGCGCCGATCCGTCGATGCTGCTGACGACGGCCCGGCGCGCGAGCAACGCGGCCGGCGCCGATTTCGTCATCGACGGCGACAAATGGCTGATCACCGGCGCGGTCGGCGCCAGCTTCGCGATCATCATGGCGAAGAACGACAGCGACGCGCTCGGGCCGGCGGGAGCCACGATGTTCCTGGCGCCGATGGACGCGCCCGGCATCCGCATCGAGCGGGTGCTCGATACGCTCGACCAGTATATGAGCGGCGGCCACGCGGTGATCCGGCTCGACGGGCTGCGCGTGCCGGAGAGCGCGGTGCTCGGCAAGCTCGGCGAAGGGTTCCGCTACGCCCAGGCGCGGCTCGCGCCGGCCCGCCTCACGCATTGCATGCGCTGGCTCGGCGCCGCCCGCCGCGCGCACGACACCGCCGCCGATTACGCCCGCCGCCGCACCGCCTTCGGCAAGCCGCTGGGCGAGCACGAGGGGGTCGGCTTCATGCTAGCCGACAACGAGATGGACCTGCACACCTGCCGGCTCGTCATCTGGCACGCCGCCTGGGTGCTCGACCGGGGCGAGCGCGGCCGCCACGAATCGAGCATGGCGAAGGTGATCTGTTCGGAGGCGATCTGGCGCGTCGTCGACCGCTCGATGCAGATCTTGGGCGGCCTCGGCATCACCGACGACACGATCGTCGCGCGCCTGTTCCGCGAGGTCCGCCCGTTCCGCATCTATGATGGCCCCTCGGAGGTGCACCGCTGGTCGATCGCCGCGCGAGTGCTGCGCACCGCCCGCGGCTGAACGAGTTAAATCACGGTCACTTCCCGGCTCAGTTGCCCGGTTGGACTGGGAGCTAGAGCGGCGGCGGGTCCTCGTCGACGACCTGCTGCGCCAGGGTATTGTCCACCGCGGCCTCGTAGGGCGTACCGCTCGCGAAGCCGGCCGAGACGAGGCTCGCGACCAGCCGCTCGTAGCCGTCACGCGGCAGGATCGGGTTGTGTCCCCAGATCCCCAGGTTGCGGTAGCGCGCCACCGACGCGGCGAGCAATGGCGCCGGCACCGCCGGGAAATAGGGTTGGATCCGCTCCGCCAGGCTGTCCGGCATGTTGCGGAGGATCCATTTCTGCGTGCGGTAGAGGCCGCGCACCAGCTTCAGCATCTCTTCGCGCTTGGCGTAGAGATTGGTGTGGCGGGCGTAGCAGGTCGTGTACGAGCACGGGCCGCGATCGGCCGCGGCATACCATACATGCCCCTCCCCGGCCGCGATCACCTGCTCGGCCAGGGGCTGGAAGAGCTGCACGGCATCGAGTTCGCCGTAGCGCATCGCGGCGATGGTGTCGGCCATGCCTCGGTCGTCGACGCGGCTGATGCTCTCGGGGTCGATTCCGCTGCGTCGCAAATCCTCCTGCAGGCACAGCCACGGCGTCGGCACTTCGCTGACGATCCCGAGCCGCATCGTTTGCAGCACGCCCAGGCGGAAATTCGGGCGCGGCAGGCGGCCGACCAGCATGAACGGATCGCGCGTCACCGCCTCGCCGAAGCACACCAGATCGCAATGCGCCCGCTGGTCATAGACCTGGTTGACCCGCATCGGACCGCCCCAGACGACATCGACGGTGCCGTGAAACAGCGCATTCGGCGCCTGGCCGGGATTGCGGGCGCTGACCAAGCGCACCTCCAGCCCCTCCTTCTCGTAGGCGCCCAGCGCCAATGCCGCGTAATAGGGGGCGTAAAAGACCGCGCGCAGCGACTCCTGCAGAACCAGCGCCATCGGGCTCACGCGGCCGCAAGGATCAGCGCGGCGCTGTCGGCGAAAACCTGGGCCCCGAGCACGATATCCTCCTCTTTTGTGTCCTCCGCCCAGTGATGGCTGATGCCACCCAGGCTCGGCACGAACATCATCGCCGAACGCAGCCGGCGCGACAGCACCTGCGCATCGTGCCCGGCGCCGCTCGGCATGCGCAAGTACCGGCCAGGCGCATGCCGCTCGGCGGCTGCCGCGATCATCTCCTGAAAACGCTCGTCCATCGCGGCCGGCTCGCTCCGCGACAACGGCGTGATCGCGGCGCGGCACGGACCGGCGCGATCGGCCGCCGCGACCAGTGCCAGCAGCTCCTGTTCGAAGCGGGCGAGAATCGCGGTGTCGGTGTCGCGGAACTGGACCTGCATCTCGGCCCGCCCCGGCACGATGCTGGGGGCGTTCGGGTCGAGCAGCATGCGCCCGATCGTCCACACACTGCGCGGGCCGGCAATCTCGGCGAAGCGGTCATGGATATGGGCGGCCAGCCGCACCATCGCGACGCCGGCGTCCCGGCGCCGGCTCATTTGCGTCGTCCCGGCATGGTTCTGCTCGCCCGTCAGCGTCACCCGGTAATTCCAGTTGCCGATAATCGCGTCGACAATGCCGATGCGCAGTCCGCCGCGGTCGAGCGTGTCGCCCTGCTCGATATGGGCTTCCAGATAGCCGACATAACGCCCCGGATCGACCCGCTCGCAGCCCCGTGCGGCGAGCCCCGCCGCGGCCAGCGCCTGGCGTAGCGGGACGCCGTCGCGGCTCCTGGCGCCGTCGATCTCGGCCGCGGCGAGCCCGTCGGTGAACGAGCGGCTGCCCAGCATATTGCCGTAGTGACCCTCCTCGTCGGCCCAGGCAACCGCGTCGACGGCAAGCCCGATCCGCACCAGCTCGAGCCCGTAGACGACGCCGAGCGCGCCGTCGAGCCAGCCGCCATGCGGCTGGCTCTCGCTGTGCGAGCCGACCAGCAGCAGCGGCCCGGCTCGGCGGTTGCGACCGATTACGTTGCCGATGCCGTCGATCACGGAATCGAGACCGGCCACGGCGAACTGTTCGGCCAGCCAATGGCGCGCCGCCATGTCCTCCGCCGAGTAGGTCGGCCGGTGCACGCCGCTCTTGTAGCGGCCGAATTCCGCCAGCCGCTTCAGATCGCCGATGACCCGGTCGCCGTCGATGCTCGGCATTGCCTTCTCCCCGCCGACACAAACCTGTCAGCGATTTAATCCATTGTCGGCCGCCGGCGCAGGGAGCCGCCGCCGTCTCGCACCGTATTGTAGATCAGGGAACCACCAGGAGAGCAAAGATGAACAAGTCGATCGTCGCCGGTGCCGCTTTGATCGCCGGCTTCGCCATCGCCGCCCCGGTGATCGCGATACCCGCTGCGGCCCAGGATCGCGCCGAGCAAACACAGCCCGCCCCGTCGCCGAACGAAGCGCCCTCGTCCGGCGGGCCCATGATGGGCGACCAAGGGATGATGGGCGGCCAAGGGATGATGGGCGGCGAAGGCATGGAGTCGATGGGCGGCATGATGGGCCACCACGGCATGGGCCCTATGGGCCGCCACGGCTGGATGGGCCATATGGGAATGCGCGGCAACCAGGCGCAGCGCTGCGAGGAACGGCTGGCCCGGCGCGCGGCAATGATCGCCTATACGGTCACGCGGCTCGACCTGACCGACCAGCAGCGCCAGATCTGGAGCAAGCTCAACAGCATCATCGAGACCGGCACCCGCCAGGAGCAGCAGCTGTGCAACGCCCGGCGCGAGACGGCGCAACGCGGCCAGCCGACCCTCCTCGACCGCCTCGACAGGCGCGAGAAGTTCCTCCAGACCCAGCTGCAAATGCTGCAGCAGGCGCGCCCCGTCGTGCAGCAGTTCTACGAGGCCCTGAGCCCGGAGCAGAAGGAGATCGTCAACCACCCGTTCCGCCGCGGGTGAGCTCGCCGGCCGCCGCATCGCGCGGCGCGGGCCGCATTGCTCGGCCGGGCGCGGCGGCGGCCTACTCGCGCAATTTGTAGCGCTGGATCTTGCCGGTCGCGGTCTTCGGCAGGGCGTCGCGGAACTCGATCCAGCGCGGGTATTTCCATACCCCGATCCGCGCCTTGACATGCTCCTGCAGCACCGGCGTCAGGGCTGTCCTGTCCTCAGGCACGGCCTGCTGCTGCAATACCACGAAGGCGCGCGGCTTGATCAGCCCGTCGGCGTCGGGATGGCCGACGACCGCCGCCTCGAGCACCGCCGGATGGCCGCTCAGCGCCTCCTCGACCTCGAACGGCGACACCCAGATGCCGCCCACCTTCAGCATATCGTCGCTGCGCCCGCAATAGCGGTAATAGCCTTGCGTGTCGCGGATATAGGTGTCGCCGGTATGGGTCCACTCGCCGCGGAAGGTGTGGCGCGACTTCTGGCGCTGGTTCCAGTACCCGTCGGCGGCGCTCTGGCCGCGCACCACCAGCTCGCCGGGCTCGCCGCCGTCCCCCACTTCGCCACCCGCTTCGAGGATGCGCAGGTCGTAGCCCGGCACCGGCTTGCCGGTGGTGCCATAGCGGATGTCATCGGGCCGGTTCGACAGGAAGATGTGCAGCATCTCGGTCGAGCCGAGCCCGTCGAGGATGTCGATGCCGACGGTCTCCTTCCAGCGCACCCCGATGTGCTCCGGCAACGGCTCGCCGGCCGAGATGCAGCGGCGCAGCCGGTCTGAGCCGGCGCCGGGCTCCAGTTCGGGATGCGCCAAGAGGCCGGCGTAGAGGGTGGGAACACCGGCGAAAATCGTCGGCCGGTGCCGGCGCATCGTCGCCAGCACTGCCTCGGGGGTCGGCCGGTCCGGAAACAGCACGCTCGCGGCGCCGACCGCCATCGGGAACGTCATCGAATTGCCGAGCCCGTAGGCGAAGAACAATTTCGCCGCCGAGAACACCAAATCGTCAGGGGCGATGCCGAGGACCTGCGCGCCGTAGGTGTCGGCGGTCGCCTTGAGGCTCGAATGGACGTGCTTGACGCCTTTCGGGTTGCCGGTCGAGCCCGACGAATAGAGCCAGAACGCCACCTCATCGGGCGAGCATTCGGCCGGCGGTTGGTTGGTGTCACGGCGCAAGAAGCGGGTGAAATCACTCCCCTCTCCGTCCGGGACACTGACGACGACGCGCAGCTGCGCGCCCAGTGCCGGGCGCAGCGGCTCGACGAGCGGCGCCGAGACGAACAGCGCCGCGGCGCGGCTGTCCTGCAGAATATAGCCGGTGACATCGGGCGGCAGCAGCGTATTGATCGGCACCGGCACGACCCCGGCCCGCATCGCCCCCCAGAACGCGACCGGAAAATCGACCGTGTCGAGCATCACCAGCGCAATCCGCCGCTCCCGCTCGATTCCGGCCGCAAGCAGCCCCGCCGCAAACCGGGCCGACGCCGCGGCGAGTTCGGCGTAGGTGAGACTGCGCCACGGATCGACAAAGGCCAGCCGGTCGCCCCGCCCCTCGCGAACATGGCGGTCGATGAAATAATCGACCGCGTTGCCGTTCCTTTCGGCCATCTCCCCCTCCGCTCAGGCCACCAGCCTGCCGCGCACCTCGATCCCGATCGTATAGCCCAGCGCCGACAGCGCTTCTTCCAGCTTGGTCAACGATGCCCGAGTTTTCGGATCGATTAGCTTCATCGCCTGCCGCTCCTCGATGCCGAGCCGGATCGCCAGGTCGCCAAAACCGATTCCAGCTGTGCGCAATGCGTCGTAGAGAGCTGCTTTCAATGCGATTGTCGGATCGGGTTCTATGGCGTGCATTCCCGGCTGTAAAGGCGACGGGATCGGAATGTTTTCCCGGCGATGTATCCGACCCGCCGGTGCCTCGGAAAGGCAATCCGATGCCTCGACGAGCGCCTCCGGCTCGTCAGCGCCGTCCGTCAGGGCTTCCGGCAAATCGGGGAAATGGACGACCGGTCGTCCGTCCTCGTCCGGTTCCAGCCGGGCTGGGTAGGTGTAGCGCCTAGCACTCATCGCTGTTCCTCAGCCTAGATCGCGTTCGTTCAAACCGAGCTGCCGCAGCATCCCGTGGAGCAGCCCGCGCCCGATTTGCTTACGGCGATCTTTGATCACTGCGAAGCGGTCGCCAAAATAGACCGTCGCGTGGCTCCCCGTACCGTGCTCCCTCATCGATTCTTACCGCAACGCCACGAGCGCGACCGAGCCGATTAAGTTTCCGGAGGAGCTCGTTGCTGGCCACCCAGTCTATATAGAGCGATTTCGGCCGGCTGGCATCGCGGACGGCGGCGGCTTATCTTTAGGCTCATGCCTGCCCCCCTCCTCGTTGCCGAGCGCCCACAGGGCGATATCGAGAGACCGTTCCGGCTCTCTTCCGAGTTCGAACCAGCCGGCGACCAGCCGCAGGCGATCGACGAATTGTGCGAGGGGATCACGCGCGGCGAGAAGGACCAGGTGCTGCTCGGCGTCACCGGCAGCGGCAAGACCTTTACGATGGCGCACGTCATCGCCCGCACCGGCAGGCCGGCGATCATCCTGGCGCCGAACAAGACGCTGGCGGCGCAGCTCTACGGCGAGATGAAGAGTTTCTTCCCGGAAAACGCCGTCGAATATTTCGTCTCCTATTACGACTACTACCAACCCGAGGCCTACGTCCCGCGGACGGATACCTATGTCGAGAAGGAGTCGTCGCTGAACGAGCAGATCGACCGCATGCGCCATTCGGCGACCCGGGCGATCCTCGAACGCCGCGACGTCATCGTCGTCGCCTCGGTGTCGTGCATCTACGGCATCGGCTCGGTCGAGACCTATTCGCAGATGACCGAGGAATTGACCGTCGGCGGCCATATCAACCGCACCAAACTGCTCGGCAAATTCGTCGAGCTGCAATACCGCCGCAACGACCACAATTTCTTCCGCGGCGCGTTCCGCGTCCGCGGCGACACGATCGAACTGTTCCCGGCGCATTACGAGGACCGCGCTTGGCGGATCTCGCTGTTCGGCGACGAGATCGAGGCGATCCACGAGATCGACCCGCTGACCGGCGAGAAGACCGCCGCGCTGCACTCGATCAAGGTTTACGCCAACAGCCATTACGTGACGCCTCGCCCCACGCTGTTGCAGGCGATCGAGCAGATCAAGCGCGACCTCAAGATCCGCCTCGAAGAACTGCACCGCGGCGGCCGCCTGCTCGAAGCGCAGCGGCTCGAGCAGCGCACCAATTACGATCTCGAGATGATCGAGGCGACGGGGTCCTGCGCCGGCATCGAGAACTATTCGCGCTATCTAACCGGGCGCGCGCCGGGCCAGCCGCCGCCGACCTTTTTCGAATACATGTCGCGCGACGCGCTGGTCATCGTCGACGAGAGCCATGTCACGGTGCCGCAATTGGGGGGCATGTTCGGCGGCGACTGGACGCGCAAGACATGCCTTGCCGAGTTCGGCTTCCGCCTGCCCTCCTGCACCGACAACCGGCCGCTCAAATTCGAGGAGTGGGACGCCTATCGCGGCCAGACCGTGTTCGTCTCGGCGACGCCGGGGCGCTGGGAGATGGAGCGCGCCGGCGGCGTCTTTGTCGAGCAGATCGTGCGGCCGACGGGGCTCGTCGACCCGCCTTGCATCATCCGGCCGACCGAGCAGCAGGTCGACGATCTGATGGCCGAGTGCCGCGACGCCGCCGCCAAGGGGCACCGCGTGCTGGTCACGACGTTGACCAAGAAGATGGCCGAGGCGCTGACCGAATACCTGCACGAGGCGGAGCTCAGGGTCCGCTACATGCATTCCGACGTCGACACGATCGAGCGCATCGAGATCATCCGCGACCTGCGATTGGGCGCGTTCGACGTGCTGATCGGCATCAACCTATTGCGCGAGGGGCTCGACATCCCGGAATGCGCGCTGGTGGCGGTGCTCGACGCCGACAAGGAAGGCTATCTGCGCTCGCGCACCTCGCTGATCCAGACGATCGGCCGCGCCGCCCGGCATATCGACGGCCGCGCCATCCTCTACGCCGATCGCATGACCGACAGCCTCAAGGCGGCGATCGAGGAGACCAACCGCCGCCGCGAGAAGCAGCAGGCCTACAACGCCGCCAACGGCATCACGCCGGAGAGCGTCCGGCGCGGCATCGCCGACATCCTCGACAGCGTCTACGAGCGCGACCACGTCACCTTCGGGCTCGCCGAAAACGAGGCGGCGCATTACCAGGGCAAGGATTTGAAGGCCGTCGTCGCCGATCTCGAAAAACGCATGAAAGCGGCCGCCGCCGATCTCGAATTCGAGGAGGCGGCGCGGCTGCGCGACGAGATCCGCCGTCTCGAGCAGATCGATCTCGGCCTGCCGGCCTCCGGTAACGGCGGTGACGGCCGGGGCGCGCGCGGCCGCTCGACGATGGGTCGCGCTGGCATGTCGGCGCGCGAGGCGGTGCGCGCTCGGGTGCGAGCGCGGGCCAAGGCGCACGGGAAGGCGCGGCGTGCCCGCGCCTGAGACGCCCGCGGCTGAGCCGGAGATTACCGGAGCGCTGCCGACCCCGCCGATCCCGCAAGCGGCGCTCGTCACCGGCGGCGCCCGCCGCATCGGCCGGGCATTGGTGCTGGCGCTGGCCGAGGCGGGGTTCGCGGTGGCGATCCACCATAACCGATCGGCTGCCGATGCTGAGGCGCTGGCGCATGAGGTGCGCGCCGGCGGCGGCAAGGCGGCGGCGCTGATGGCGGACCTTGCCGACGAAGCCGCGGTCACGGCCTTGCTGCCGGCCGCGGCGGCGGCGCTGGGCCAGCCGATCGGCGTCCTCGTCAACAACGCCTCGACCTTCGAGAACGACACCGTCGCCACCGCGACCCGCGACAGCTGGGAGGCGCATTTCGCGGTCAATCTGCGAGCGCCGTTCGTGCTGATCCAGGAGTTTGCCGCGCGATTGCCGCCTGACGCCGGTGGCGCCGTCGTCAATCTGCTCGACGAGCGGGTGTGGAACCTGACGCCGTCTTTCGTCTCCTATACGCTGACCAAGTCGGCGCTGTGGACGCTGACCCGCACGATGGCGCTGGCGCTGGCGCCGCGCATCCGCGTCAACGGCATCGGGCCCGGCCCGGCGCTGCCCAGCGCGCGCCAGACCCCGAAACAGTTTCTCGACCGCTGCTTGGCGATGCCGCTAAACCGCGGCACCAGTCCCGAGGAGATCGCGGCGGCGCTGCGGTTCATCCTCGCCGCCCCGGCAATGACGGGGCAGATGATCGCGCTCGACGGCGGCGAGCATCTCGCCTGGTCGACCCCCTCGACACTAAGCTGCTAGCGGAGCCAGCGCCGGCAAGTGGTACAATTGCCGCACGTTCTCTCGTAAGAGCCGTGACCGCGTCTCCTCCGACAGGTGCCCCAGGTCCCGCATGATGACGTCCCGCGACTTCGGCCATGTCGAATTCGGATGCGGGTAGTCGTTGGACCACATCAGATTGTTCCTGCCCCAGGCGTCCAACACCCAGCGGGCCGGCGGATCGTTGAAGAACGTGGCGTGGAACTGGCGCAGGAAGTACTCACTGGGGAACATCGTGAGCGGCGATTCCAGGTTTCCGCGACCCCAGTACTTGTCGTACTGCGTCAGGTAAAAAGGAATCCAGCTCACCTCGTTCTCCACCAGCACGAATTTGAGCCGCGGGTAGCGCTCCAGCACGCCGGTCATGATCAGGTCGGACATGGCGTTGGAGGCGTAGAGGAGTTTGTCGTTGACGGCGCTGCGCATGGTCTCGAACGCTTGGCGCCGGCCGCCTGTCGCCATCGGGCGCGGCCACGGGAAGGGCTGGCCGGTAAGGATGTGAAGGCTGATCGGCACCTCCAGATCCTGGGCCGCCGCCCATAAGCGCTCATAATGGTCGGTGGCGAAGGAAAGCTCCGGCGGTGGTACCTGCCACACCAGCGCCCCGGGCAGGCCGGCCTTGCGGCAGCGCTCCAGCTCCGCCACCCCATGGTCGATGTCGTAGGTGGAGATACAAGACACGCCGTAGAGCCGATCGGGAGCGACAGAGCAATACTCCAGGATCCAGTCGTTGTAGACCCGGAAGCAGGCCTCCTGCAGAGCGGCGTCCTGGAGTCCGAACAGGTTCATGGCGAAGCTCGGATAGAGCACCTCGCCGCTCACCCCATCAACCGCCATCTCCTTTACCCGCTCGTGCGGGTCCCACCCGCCCGGATGGGCCTGAAAGAGCCCGCCCACCTCGCGTTCCGGAAACACCGGCGCCTGCTCTTTGAAGGCTCGCGGCAGCCGGTTTTCCCAGAAGTGCGGGTCCTCGACGATGTGCGAGTCCGCCGAGATCAGCAGCTCCCCATCACGCGATGCCATGATTTCACTCCTCGCTGTCCCTGCATGCCATGAAGCAAGGCACTCAACGCCGCGGCCTGCGCCCCCCTTGGAATTGCCGGAGCGCCCAAAGCGCGTCACGACCCGGACCGACCGCGGCGGCATCGCCTGCGCGCGGCATTGCGAGGAAATAATCGGTGTCGCGCCCCCGCGAACAAAGCGAAAAGATAATTATAAGCCCGGATTCTCCGGCGCCGCGCCCGCTGCGAGCCGCAATCAGAGGGGCACACGTCAAGCCGCATCCTCGCCGCCGATGGTCTCGCGCCATCGACCGATGATCGGCAAATAATAAATCTGGCAGAGAGGGAGTACGCTAGAATATATCCGCGATACTCCGACCACAACTGTCCATATACGGTCGATATCAACGTTGATATTACTGGAATTATCGACCTGAAGTTCGACGGACGCTGTCCGCAATCGTCCATCATTGACGGCCGAAATCTTCCGCTGTGATTCGGCGTCGAAGATTGGCTCTGACTCACTTTCGATGCACCTTGAACCTACGCCGGGGTCAGCAAACGGGCGCGGAGCAGATCGAGCTTGGCGCGGCCGTGCATCTGCCTTTTAACGAGCTTGAGTTTGGTAATCTAGCCCTCGGTCTGGCCATTCGACCAGGGCTCGGTTAGAGCTGCCGCGACGGCAGCGTAATCCGCATTTGGCCCTTTGGCGAAAGACGCAAGCACGCCTCCGGCGGCTTCCGTGATCCAAGGGGTCAAGGCGTCGGGATCGCGGTTTTGTACCATCCGGTGGAACCGCTCAATCAGGTCCCGAGTGGTGACCAAAATTGGCACGCCCCTTTCGATCGACGCCACGGTGATCGCCTCGTCCTTGGTGAGTTGATCGCGTTCGTTCAGCATCAGTCGGCTCAGCAATCGAGCGGGCGGTACTTTGCGGACGATTTCGTGCCCGGCGCGCTCGGCCCGACGACGCCGTGTCGCCCATTCCGCAACAACACGCAGGCTGCCGCGAAAGCCGATGGCGCGCAGCCCGCCGCCACAACTCAGCGCCGTTGCGGCAGCCGGCCGACCACTCGGCATCTAACCAGGCGAGATGCGGCTGGAGGATATTCGAGCGGCAACGGAACACATCGCCACCGCCGCCGCGGACGATCTCGCGCACCAGGTTTCGGCTGCGACCCGTGCGGCGCACGATCTCCCGGATTGGCATGCCGCTCTGGGCCAATTGCGGATCGCTCCGTACGCCTCTTGGCGCCGCAGATAGCCGTCGTGCTGCAAGCGCTCGGCATGGGTCAGCAGAACCGGATCGATAATGGCGCTCCCGAGCGCCGCCGGATCGGCCGCATCGACCGGCGGACTGCTTCCAGAAAGGCGGCGCTGGCGTTCTCCATCAGGTGCCAGCGATCGGCAACCTGAACGGCCTGCGGTGCCGCTCGGTTTGTCGCTTGGCTATACCCGCCGCCGCGATCGCGCGACACGACGCGGATCTCGGGATGCTGGGACAGCCATGCCTCGACCGTGCCGGGCTCACGATCGGGGAGAAGGTCGACGACGCATAGCCGTTCGAGATCGCAGATGATGCTGCCGTAGCGCTGACCGCGCTCCCAGGCCCAATTATCGATGCCGATGACGCTCGACGGCGAACTGTCGCCGGTTGCGTGCCGGCGCACGACGCGCAGCAGGGTGTCCTTGCTGACGGGGAACATCAGCCGTCGTGCCAGTGTCGCCGCGGGTGGCCCACCCAAAGCAATGCCCAGGTGGCGAACGATTGCTTCGAGCCGGATGGTGCGCCGCGCCGATCTGCCGGCTACTGCCTCGCCGAGCGGCTCTGCGAAAATGCGCCACCGACAATCGGCCTGGCCGCACCGAGATCGCCGAACCACGACCCGCAGCTGTACGGCGCGGCGATGGGAAGGCAGATCCAGAAGCCGCCTCTCATAATGGCTGTGAATCCGCATGGATTGGCGTCCGCACTCAGGGCACGTGCGCCGGCGGTGCGACATCGAGCGGTGGTCACGATGCGATCTGCTCCGATATTGACAGCGTCGATCCGAAGACCGGCGGGAGACAAGGCTGAAGGTGCCGGCGTACCATGGCGGATATCCTGGCCTAGCTGAGCCCACCAAATGGAGCCTATCTGCATCGAAAGTGAGTCAGAGCCGAAAAGGGACCCTTTCGGCGTGGGTTCAGGCGCGATTGGTGGATGGCCCCCTCACGGCATCGCTGTGCCAAAGTTGGCATGTCGAAGAAGCCAACGAACGGGGGCAACATCCCGTCAGTTCCGTCAGTTCCGATCCGCTTTCTGTAGGGCCGGATCGGGACCCTTAAGGCCATTGCCGGGATCTAATTCAGGTTGCAACACGAGACGATGTCCGGCGTCAGCTCGGTATTCGTGCGCAGATGGGACCAATCCCGGCAGCGCGCGTTTCAGCCGGTGGCCCCGGTTGGCGACAGAGGTTGGTAACGGACGCGGAACGCCCGCGGGCAATTGCAGGTGCCCCGATCTCGTGCGCGTCGCGGTCGGCGGCCTCTAGGACCGCCCTTTTCTGCGCCGGGTGCTACCGGCAGTCAGGCAAGCCTGCGGCTGCTGCAGGCCGCGAGGTGGAACTGGTTGTGGAGCCCATTCCCGGCGTCGTCGTGGTGCTGGTTGAGCCGCTGCCCGTGGTGGTGGTGCTCGTCGTGCTGCCCGGCGTGGTTGTCATCGTCTGATCACGCACGCTGTTGGTCGCGCTGTCCCAGCACTTGCCGGTGGTGGTGCTGGGAACGGTGGTTGAGGTTTGGGCTGCTGCGACCCCAACGCCGGCGAGCATGGCGGCGGCCGCGATGGCTGCGATCCTTGTCAT
>JBLMXS010000288.1:0-4002 GCA_050257895.1 Thiohalocapsa sp. | reverse complement strand
GGCGCAAATCCGGGGCGCCCTACTGGCCATGCCGCGACGCGGCGAGCCGGGCGCACGACAGCGGTCGCGCCCCGGCTCGGCAACCTCAATTTTACGACGGCGTCCGGGGTGTGCAGAGCGATTGCAGACCCGAGGAGCCGCGGCGTTCGCAAGAAGGTCGTGGCAGACCTACCTTATTTCGACAGTCGCACCCGCATCTTCAAGCTGCTTCTTGATTTTAGCCGCTTCTTCCTTGTTGACCCCTTCCTTGACCGGCTTCGGCGCCGCTTCGACGAGGTCTTTCGCCTCCTTGAGGCCAAGCGAGGTGATCGCGCGGACTTCCTTAATGACGTTGACCTTCTTCTCGCCGATCGCGGCGAGGATCACGTCGAACTCGGTCTTCTCGGCCGCCGCCTCAGCAGCCGGCGCCGCGCCGCCAGCCGCTGCCGCCACCGCGACCGGCGCCGCCGCCGACACGCCCCATTTCTCTTCGAGCATCTTTGCCAGCTCCGCCGCCTCGATCACGGTCAGCGCCGACAGATCCTCGACGAGCCTTGCCAGTTCCGCCATCACTGCTACTCCCGATTATGCCCGCTTGGGCCTGCCTCTAAATATTCGGTACCAACGTCATCGAGCGAATGCGACGAAGCAATCTCGACGACGACGGGATTGCTTCGCTGCGGTCGCAATGACGAGACCTTGTGCTACTCGGCCGCCGCCGCCTCGCCGCTCTTCTCGGAATAGGCAGCCAGCACGCGCGCCAGCTGCCCGCCCGGCGTCTGCAGCAGCGTTGCGAGCTTGGTTGCCGGCGCCTGGATGAGGCCGAT
The DNA here is from genome assembly GCA_050257895.1 of Thiohalocapsa sp. Taxonomy (GTDB): domain Bacteria; phylum Pseudomonadota; class Alphaproteobacteria; order ATCC43930; family CGMCC-115725; genus DATARH01. The sequence continues at coordinate 3,196 of JBLMXS010000288.1, read as the reverse complement.
GATCTTGCCGCGCAGCTCGTCGAGCGAGGGTAACGTCGCCAACGCCCGCACCGCCGCCGGATCGAGCGCCTGGCCCGACAGCCCGCCGCCGACGATCGTCAGCTTGTTGTTGCGGTTGGCGTAGTCGACCGCCGCCTTGGCCGCCGCCACCGGGTCGCGCGAGAAGGCGATCGCGGTCGGGCCGGTGAATAGCGGCGAGAGGTTCTCGAACTGCGTGCCCTCCAGCGCGCGCCGCACTAGCCGGTTCTTGGTCACCCGGTAGCGCGCGCCGGCGCTGCGCATCTGTCGCCGCAGCTGCGTCGCCTCGTCGACGGTGAGCCCGGTCTGATGGGTCACGACGACGCACACCGTCTCGCTCAGATCCTGATGCAGGCTCGTCGTCAGCTGCTGCTTTTGCGCTCGATCCACCGAACTCTCTCCACCTCAGCGCGGGCCGGCCGCCGACTTTCCGCTACGCTCGTCCTTCTTCGCCGACGCTCGCCAGATCGACCTTGACGGCAGGGCCCATCGTCGAGGACAGGGCGACCCGCTTGATGTAGGTGCCCTTGACCCCGCTCGGCTTGCCGCGGGTGATCGCGCCGACAAAGGCGCGCACATTATCGACGAGCGCGTCGTCCGTAAAGCTTGCTTTGCCGACCCCGGCGTGGACGATGCCGGCCTTCTCGGCGCGAAACTCGACCTGGCCACCCTTCGCCGCCTGCACGGCCTCGGTCACGTTCTGCGTCACCGTCCCGAGCCGCGGGTTCGGCATCAGCCCGCGCGGCCCGAGGATTTTGCCGAGCCGGCCAACCACCGCCATCATGTCCGGCGTCGCGATCGCTCGGTCGAAATTGATCTCACCGGCCTGCACCTTCTCTGCGAGGTCCTCGGCGCCGACGACGTCCGCGCCCGCCGCCTCGGCCTCTTTCGCCTTGTCGCCACGGGCGAAGACGCCGACCCGCACGGTCTTGCCGGTGCCGTGCGGCAGCATCACGGTGCCGCGCAGATTCTGGTCGGGCTTTCGCGGATCGAGGTTGAGGTTCATCGCGATCTCGACCGTCTCGTCGAATTTCGCCGAGGCGCGCGACTTGATCTCCTTGACAGCCTCGTCGATGTTTAGCGGCGGCGCCTCCGGGGAGAGCCCGTCATACGCCTTCTGCAGCCGCTTGCCCTGCTTCGCCATCTCTCGTTCCTCCGGCTTGTTCCGCAGCCCTAGTCGACAACCTCGAGCCCCATCGAGCGGGCCGAGCCGACCACCATGCGGCACGCCGCGTCAATGTCGTTGGCGTTGAGGTCGGCCATCTTCTGTTCGGCGATCTCGCGCACCTGCGCCATCGTCACGCGGCCGATCGTGCCGCCCTTGCCGGTGGTTTGCGCGCCTTTCTCGATCCCCGCCGCCTTTTTGAGGAAATAGCTCGCCGGCGGCGTCTTCGTCACGAAGGTAAAGCTGCGGTCGCCGTAGGCGGTGATCACCACCGGCACCGGCATGCCGGGCTCCATGTTCTGCGTTTGCGCGTTGAACGCCTTGCAGAATTCCATGATGTTGAGGCCGCGCTGCCCCAAGGCCGGGCCAATCGGCGGCGACGGGTTGGCCTTCCCGGCCGGCACCTGCAACTTGATCATCCCGACGACTTTTTTCGCCATGTCCTACCCCTGACCCATCACGGTTGTCATTCTGTCATTCCGGCCGGAGCCCCCGGGTCCCCCGCGCCGCGCGGCCCGAGGACAGGCTTCGCGCAGAGCCGGAGTCCATGAACACAAGCCGGTGTTCCTGGATTCCCGCTTTCGCGGGAATGACAACTCATTGTTTGATACGTCGACATCAAGCCGTGCTCACACCTTTTCGACCTGCGAATACTCCAGTTCGACCGGCGTCGCGCGGCCGAAAATCGACACCGCGACCTTGATCCGCGACTTCTCCTCGTCGACCTCCTCGACGACGCCGTTGAACGAGGTGAACGGCCCGTCGGAAACCCGCACCTGCTCGCCGATCTCGAAGGTGATCGACGGCTTCGGCCGCTCGATCCCCTCCTGCACCTGGCGCATGATGCGCGCCGCCTCGTGCTCGCTGATCGGCGACGGCCGCCCGCGGCCGCCCAAAAAGCCGGTGACCTTGGCGGTGTTCTTGACGAGGTGCCAGGTCTCGTCGTCGAGGTCCATCTTGATCAAGACGTAGCCCGGGAAGAACTTGCGCTCCGAGGAGACCTTGGCGCCGCGCTTCACTTCGACAACTTCCTCGGTCGGCACCAGGATCTGCTCGAAGCGTTCGGCGAGGCCCTTCTGCTCGGCCTGCTCATGGATCGCCTGGGCGACCTTTTTCTCGAACCCGGAATATACGTGGATCACATACCAGCGGCTCGCCATCACCCTTCTCCGCCTACTGCCCCAGCCCGAACAGCCAGCGCACGCCGTATGACAGGACCTGATCGACCACGAAGAAGAACACCGCCGCGAGAAACACCATGGCGAACACCATCAGCGTCGTCTGCAACGTCTCCTTGCGGGTCGGCCAGGTGACGCGCGCCAGTTCCTGGCGAACCTGCTGGACGAATTCGGCGGCGCTGGTCTTGGCCATGACGGATCAGATCAACCTCGCCGGCTCGGGGCCGGCACTATTGCCCGGCACTATTGCAAGGCAGCTAATATAGTACGCCGCCGCCTGTTTCGCAGGCCGCGGCGGCCGGGCTTGGCAGGAGTGGAGGGGCTCGAACCCCCAACCCCCGGTTTTGGAGACCGGTGCTCTACCAGTTGAGCTACACTCCTATACAAATCGGCGGTTCTCGCATTCGCTTCTCGGCGTCAGCCGGCAGAAGATCGAGCAAATAGAAGCCCGCCTGCCAGTGATGCTGCGCAGCCTCTTTTTCCTCTATCTTGACCACAACGGCCACCGGATCAGAACAAACACCGGCGCTTTTGTTCGTATCGCCGAATTTGGGAGCAATCGCTGGATCGCTGTAGAGATTCGATGGTTTGAGGTCGAGCTTCTGTTGACATTCCGAAATTGACATTTCGCGCCAAGCTGCACCCCTTGCCGGATCGGAGCCCACTTTTGCCATCCATACCTTAGCCATCAGACCTAAGCCTGCTAGCTTTCGGTTACTTCAAAATCTTGGCGACGACGCCGGCGCCGACGGTGCGGCCGCCTTCGCGGATCGCGAAGCGCAGCCCCTCGTCCATCGCGATCGGCACGAGGAGCTCGACTTCCATCGTGATGTTG